>NZ_JAAKMV010000004.1:0-285084 GCF_049170575.1 Aeromonas sp. 604282
CCCGAGCGGCCAAAGGGATCAGACTGTAAATCTGACGGCTCTGCCTTCGAAGGTTCGAATCCTTCTCCCTCCACCATCATTCAGAAAACCCGGCCTAGCGCCGGGTTTTCGCTTTATCGCCAATTCACCTTTCCGCCCTTGTCAGATCTGACAGTTGCAATTGCATCCCAGCTTGCTCATCGTGGCATCATTAACATCAGAGTGTTCACATCATGTTTGAAGTCTGGGATGAGCATGACCACGCAACAGGTCTGACACTGCAGGCACTCAAAATCAGAATCAGCAACGACTATCAGGGCGATCTGATGGTGCGCTACAGCAACAAGCTGGGACTCCCTACGACTCTTTTTCTGACAGTTCACAAGGGTATTGCCTATCAGCGCTTCAAAGCCGGCTCACCAAAACTGGACTGGGAGTGGCTGGCTGGCGCAGGTAATGGCCATACACCCCGCGATTTTATGAGTGAGCAGTTTCCCCTACTCCAGTTTTCCCTCGACAACAACTGACTCTTCATACTGTTCGCTTAAACGCATCAGCTCCCCGATGATTTGCTGTAGTTGGGCACGAAAGCGTGTCAGCTCGTCAGTACAAGCTGACGATCCAAACTGGCGGATTTTTTCTTCCAATCGCCATGCCTCTTCAGCCAGCTGCGGCGCCATCATCATACTGACGGTTCCTGCCTGACGATGAACCCAATTAGCCAGAGCCTTGTCATCCTGTGGTTGCTGCCCCATCGCTTGCTCAAGCTCCTGACGAAAGAGTGGGAACATCTGCCGCAACTTGTCACCTTGGCCAAAAAAAGCCGCCATGGCCGCGACATCAATCAAGGATGGTGATGGCAAGATACGCCACTTTTGCAGCATCTGACGCAAACCATCCAGCAGCACCGGCTTGCCCAGCAAATCATCCATGCCGGCGGCAAAGCAGCGTTCAGCCTGCTCAGGCATGACATTGGCCGTCATGGCAATGATCAGCAAGCGCTTCTTATCCTCCCCAGCCCGTACCCTGCGCGTGAACTCATAGCCATCCATCACCGGCATCTGGCAGTCACAGAGCACCAGATCATAGGGATACTGCGCGACCATCTCGAGGGCTTGCTGGCCATGCTCAGCCAGTTCGCAGTTCAGCTTGAGCTGCCCGAGCTGGCGCATCACCAGCTGCTGGTTAAGGTGATTATCTTCCACCAGCAGAACCCTACAGGGCAGCATGGGCTCGCACTCTGCGCTCTTTTGTATCGCTTGCGTAACAATCTCATCGCTCAAGGCCAGCTGGCGATAGCAGACTTCCCGCACTGCATGCCAGGTCATGGGATTGCTGTTGAGAATGTAACCCTTCTCATCACTGCGATAGCCAAGAGGGGTGGCCAGCGGCAGCACCCGGATAACGCCCTCAGCCGCCAGGTCATGGTCACTGAAACGCAACTGAGCATTATCAGGGGGCGACGTTCGCGTGACTCCCAGCGCGTCAAGATGCAGTAACAGGGTGTGACACAGCTTATCGTCATGCAGTTCAATGCTGGCTTGCAGGCCATTGAGACGGAGATCCGGCTCTCGCTGTGCCAGAACAGGCAGCGTGACTGTCAAGGTGATAAAGGTACCTAGCCCCGGGGCACTCTCCAGCCGGATCTCGCCCCCCATCAAGTTGGCCAGGGTCTGGCAGATGCTAAGCCCCAGGCCACTGCCACCATAACTGCGGGTGGTGGAGCTCTCAGCCTGTTCAAAGGCATTAAAGATCCGGTCACGCGCTTCGGGTGTCATGCCGATGCCACTATCGCGTACACCGAAGCGCAATTGCTGTTGCCCCTCCCCCTGTGCCAGCAGTTGCACCGAAATCTCGATAAAGCCCCGCTCGGTAAATTTGATGGCATTGCTGACAAAGTTGAAGAGGATCTGACGCAAACGCAGCGCATCGCCGCTTACCCGGGCCGCAACTCCGGCATCAGCCCACAAGTAGACACGCAGTCCCTTGCGGTGTACCTCGCTCACCGTCATGGTCAGCACACTGTCAATCAGCTCACGCAGAAGAAACGGGGTTTGCTCGAGCTGCATCTTGCCCGCCTCCAGCTTGGCGTAGTCGAGCACATTGTCGATCAGCGCATGCAGCCCCTGAGCCCCACGGTTGATGATCTCCACCATCTGGCGCTGCTCCAGGGTCAGCTCGGTGAAGGTGAGTTGCTCCGCCATGCCGACGATACCATTCATGGGCGTGCGAATTTCGTGGCTCATGGTGGCCAGAAACGCCCCTTTCTGGGTGGCGGCCGACTCAGCTTTTGCCTTGGCCATGGCGAGTGCAGCCTCGACCTGACGACGACGAACTATCTCCTGACGTAGCCGCCAGTAAGCCACCGAGAGTATAAGGATAAACAGGGCAATCCCGATACCTATAGGGATCAGAGTTCTGATTAATTTATGCCAAGGGATCCCCTCGCTGTAGTTCAATGCCAACCAACTATTGCGGATCTGCTGTTTCTCCTTGTCACTCATGCTGGCGAGCACCCTGTTAATCAAAGGCAGCAAGGGGGTGTATGGCTCACGCACCGCTACGGCCAGCTCATCTCTGAAAGGCGTCGGCGCAACAATATGCAGGCTGTCATCAAACTGCTCATTGATAAGTCGAGATATCACTGCAAGATTGCCTATGTAAGCGTCTCCGCGACCAGACGCCACCATGGCTAGTCCCTCTTTCGGGCCGGAAACCACAGTAGTCCTGATATCAGGAATACGAGCACGCAGCTCTGCAACCAGCAAGCTATCTGTAACCACCAAATGCTTGCCCACCAATTCTGCAAATCCCCCAAACGTACTACTCGCACGAGACATGGCGATCACAACAGGAAACGAAGCAATCGGCTGGCTAATCTGCCAACCGCTAATACGCTTGATTATTCGGGTCGGGATGACAGCAATATCCGCATCTTGATGCAGCAATCCCTGTAACAATTCAGGCCAACTCTGATCAACGCGATATTGATAGGCAAGTCCTAGCTTGTCTTTGAAGACATTCATGTAATCGCCGATCAATCCTGTGAGCTTACCGTCACCATCTGAGTAGGAGAACGGTATCCACTTGGGAATAAAGCTCAACTTAAGGGGGGGCAGGCTCGCAAGCCAGTCACGTTCATCCGGTCGCAGTAAAAAACCACTATGCCCCTGAAAGTTAAGGTTATTGTCGCCCAACCAGCGTTGTTCCAGAGCGCTGCGCTCTTCAATTCTCAGCGCCTGGATCGCTGTATCAAAGCGAACCCCCAGCCTAGAGTTATGTTTGCTTATTCCCAGATGCAGGCTCTCCATCAACAAGGGAGCCTGGGCGACCACTGCCAGTTCTGGATGCTGGGCAATAAACTGATTCGTGACATGCAAATTGCCGATATAGGCATCGGCCCGCTTGTCCAATACGGCCTGGAGTGCCATGTCAGTGTCTTGAAACAGCAGTCGCTGTACCTCTGGATAATGCGCTCTCACCAGCTTTTCAGTCAGAAATCCTGCTTCTATCGCAATGCGCGATTTATTCAAACCACTGACATTTTTAAACAAAGGTGAATCATGCCGCACTACTACCACGGTCGGTGAAGAATAATAAGGCCGACTATAGGTCACGCACTCACTCTCTTCCGATCGAAAAGAGTCCAGCATAATATCCAATTGCCCTTTACAACTCGCTACGTATAGCTGGTTCCAGTCAGGATATGTTTTCCATTCAATATGATAATCAAGATTCCTTGCCAGGGTCGTGATCAATTCAACACTGAAACCGCTGGCATTATGTCCATCCCACCGCTGAAATGGCCCCCATCCTCCAGTTAATAACCCGACTTTTATTGTTGGTAATGAGTTGTTTTTATGAGCAGAGGCAGACGTCGTGAATATGCAGAAATGACATATCATTATGGCGACTATGCATCGGTATATGTTCATATGAAGACGACTCACTGTACGATTTCTGAAGGAGAGAGCATTATCTGAATACTAAAAAAGGTCGCGTAAAGTAGTATAGAAATGAAATGTTTGCTAGTGTAAATATTATTGTAATATTCATATAGGGCTCATCTATGTCTTCCAAGATCATTCTTGCCGACGATCATCCGCTTATACTGACCGGGATCCGCAGCCTTATTGCACAACACCAACCAGGTTGCGAAATTGTTGCCGAGGCACATCAGGTCTCCGAATTATTCAAAACATTGCAGCAACACCAATGCAATCTCTTGATAACTGATTTTAGTATGCCTGGTGACTCTCGCAGTGATGGCCTGGTGATGCTCCAAAATTTAAAAAGAAGCTACCCGGGACTCTCGATTATCGTGCTGACACAGATACAGAATGCCGGGATACTCCAAGCCTTGCTGCAGCTTGGGGTCAGCGGAATATTATTGAAGAAAGCCGTCATCAGTGAATTATCGGATGCCATTCGCCATGTCTTATCGGGCCAAAAATATCTTGGCCACTCAGTGAAAATGTTATTGGCGGAAAGCGGTATGGTTAACCCGGCCCAATCACAGCAACTGACACCAAGAGAGAGTGAAGTCGTGCGTTTATTAGCCAGTGGAATGTCTGTCACCCAGGTGGCCGAGTACCTGCATCGCAGCGTCAAGACCATCAGCACCCAGAAAAAGAGCGCCATGGTACGCCTCGGCCTGCAAAGCGATAGCGACCTGTTTCACTATGCCAAAGAGCAAGGGCTGGCCTGAACCTTGACCTTGGTGAATCACCCGAGCCTTAAATCGCGGCATCATAAATAAGGGTTACATTACCTTTATAAGTGCTGCCCGGATATTCCATCATCAAGGCCAGAACTGGCTTTTGCACTTTAAAGATGATGCTGCGTTCTTCATTTATGTAATATGGGTCTTTTATACCTGCTGTGAATAGCTTCTTAACGCCATGCGTCAAAGGAAACTCTTCTTTTGATTTATTTACATAAATCACATCAAGTTTGACTTGCATCCCGAGCCTTTCATTATTCAGCATACAGACTTCACCAATGGCATACTGGCAGTTCAGCCAGACATTAAAATCTGAACTACTCCATAGTCGATATGGTAACTCCGCTATCAAATAGGGAGGAATATGTGATTTCCCACGATAAATCCAGTCATGCCATCCGCCAGGAGGTTGCAACACGACTTTGTCACCACCAGGAGGAAACTCTACCTTTATTTGATGTTGAACTTTTAATGTCAATTCTATTATCAGTTGATTATCTTCATATACCCCATTACCAAGATCGATATCTTTATTTTGGCCTACAGAGAGAATTATCGAACCGGTATAAATTCCATTTGGCATTTTCAGTGGGGAGGGTGGTGTTATTTTAAAACCGAAAAACATCGCTTGTATATTAGACGTGCCATCCACAGATAGTCCTGTATAACAAGATTTTCCCCCAACATCTCCCCATAATACGATCCAAGAGGTTAGATTAATATATCCTGCAACCTGCCGCTCAAGATAGCGACATCCACCTCGAGGATTTGTAAAGGATGTATTGTATATTTTCCAGCCATCATTTTGATTGACAACAGAATCAAAATGTACTCCTAACTTATCAGGCTTAAATAAAACCGAGAACTGTTGCCCTTTATCAGATGTAATAATCATGGTTTTGTTTCCCAACGAACTTAGAGAAACAAAGGAATCCCTTGTATTTGAAAAATCCTTTATCACATTTCGCTTTACTTTAGTTTTTAATGAAAATAATAAGCTATCAAGTGACATTACACCGCCACTACAGGATGAAAGCCACATTCCCTCACTGGTTTTCACACATTTTGTAGTGCTAACAAAGGTTCCATTATCAGCATCATAGACTGCAGGCTTATATTCAGCGGTCACTTTAACGACTGCAGCCTGACATGGAAATCCAAAGAGCAAGCCTGCTATTAACCACCAATATCCGTACATCGCACCAGCTCTCATTATCTCTTCCTGCTCAAGCATTTATTGACTGGCCCAGGCCTGGGTACTGCAAACTAGATCACCCAGTAACAACACAGCCTGTTGGCGTTCGGCTCGGGCCGTGTCCAGCGCCAGATCGCACTGCTGTGCTCCCTGATATTCCACCTGCAAGCTGGGATTGCGCTCGCTCATCTCCACCGCAAAGAAGCCATCTGCCTCGCTGACTGTGCGGTCCGCGTGGTTGACCACCATGGCGCCTCTCAAGGGATCGCCCTTCTCATCCAACAATCGACCGATGACGGTTACTGTCTGCATGACCCTGACTTTGTGATAGGCCACCCCCCCCTTGTTGAGATGATAGGGCAGCACGTTGGGGCGAATGCTCACCGAGGGCGCATCGTGCTCTGCCAGATCCAGCTGCACGGCACCGCTGCGATAGGCGGCTACGGGTATCAGATTGCGACCGGGCCGCAACTTGATATTGCTACCCTGATCGTCATCGGCGCGCAGAGTCAGCTCGGGCATATCGGACTCCAGGTCCACTATCATGCCCGCCTCGAACCCTTGCGATTGACCTGTCATGGTCAAGCTGCCCTCATCACCAAACGCCAGGGTACTGTCGAGGTTGAGCCCCCCGCTCAGCGCCCGGTTATAGGAGGATGATTGCAGGTGGGCATCACCACTGACCAACGCCCCCTGAAACTTGGCGTAGCCTGCCGTGCCGACGCCGTAACTGTCGGTAGTCAAGTTGGCCCCCACGCTCTGCAGTGCGCCCCACTCCAACTGTTGCTGGTACCCGAGGGAGGCGTTGCGCTCCTGCCCACCGGAACGAGAGGTTCGACTGCCGATACCGATGGCCAGTAGGCTATGCTCTCCTCCCAGATTCATGCTCAGGGAGAGCATGCCGCCCCTGTCCCTCGCATGATCGGTACTGATGCTACCTGGCCGGTCAAACACCGTCAGGTTCCAACTCACCGTATGACCAAGCAACTCTCCGTTGTAACGCCAGCCCAGATCGGCCCCCAGCCCCCGCCCCACCTGGTGTGCCAGATAAAAGTTGGCGGAGTGGCACTCATCGAGCCGCTGCTGCAACGACAGGTTGCTCTGCTTGAGGTCACGGCTCTCCTCTCCGACTTTCCCATGCTGGCGCTGCTGCTGGTGGCTCAGCACCAGGCTACCTTCGCCATAATGGTACAAAGCCTGCAGATCGAAGCCGCTGCCCAGCGCCTGTGTCGCCATCAGGTTGCCAAACAACCGCCACTGTTTATCCAGGCTCCAGTCGGCAGAGAGACCATGCTGCCAGCGCTGGTCGATATACTGGCTGGAGGCCCCGACTACCACCGAAGGGGTGAGCAGATGGTTGAGCATGACGCCGCTGCTCAGAGGCCGGGCCGTGTCCTCCTCCCAGTTGCTGAACAAGCGGGTCTGCTGGCCCACAAACAGGTTGAAGCGCCAGCTTTCATCCGGGTTTTGCCAGTTCATCGGCTTGTAGATCATCTCTCTGCGCCGCTCGGTGACTTGGCCATCTTCCAGCACATGCAGCTCCACCTCGTAGATGCCGGTGGGCAGCACTTTGGTATCCAGCGCCTGCAAGCCGGAGAGCACCTGCTGCGAGTTGATGAGCTGCCCATCTCGATAGATCTCGACCATGCCGGGTCGGCTCGGGGTGACATAGACAGGTGTGGTACTGACTTGGCCCTGCTCTATCAACAGGGTGTCGGAGTCACCCAGCATGACCCCCAGCACGGTCGGAGTGCCGCCGCCAAACAGGGTGGGCTGACGCACCAGCCCCTGGGCATAGGGCGAGAAGTAGCCCAGCCGATAGAAATGTCCTGTACCTTCGTGTTCGGCATAAAGTTGCTGCACATGATGCTGAGCCGCCTGCCCGCTGCCAGACTGGCTCACTTCTCCCTCCAGCAGCGGAGTCCACTGTCCTATGCTGCCCTGTGCCATCAGGTTGTAACGGCCACTGCGCTGCTCCCCTTCCCCCTGGATCAGGTTCAACTGGTGGCGCAACAGGGCGCCATAGCTGCCCCCGCTGGGCAGGTTGTGATAACGGGTCAGCGGCTGCCCCTTCTCGGCACCGGCCGTCAGCACCGACAACTGGGAGTTCTCCAGGCTGTACTCCAGCGCCAGCACTTCGTCGGTACACTGATTCTGACATGGGCCCAGTCGATGGGATGCCGTCAACACCTTGCTCCAGCGCTGGCGGTCCCGTTCTTCCAACTCGCTCTCGTGGCCGTCGGTCAGAGCCAGCAGTTGTACACTGGTGTCTTTGCCCAGCACTATCTCGCCTTCCCCCAACAGTTGCCCATCGACCAGGATGCGCACCGTCAGCGGGACGCCGAAGAAGTAGTCGGCAAAACCATCAGGCAAATCTTCTGCTTGTTGTAGCAGGTCAAGGGGTTGTGCAACATGCCCCCCCGTAGCCCAGGCCGGTACACACAATGCAACCAGGATCAACAGGAAAGAGAAATACGACACGACCTATCTCGCTCTTCTAAGCACAGACAAAAAGGCTCCCCCGATACAGGGAGCCTCCATCAATCGGCTTATGCGCCGCCTTTAGGGGCTTCCGATTCAAATATCATGTTCACTACCCCCTGGTAGTTGCCTGGCTTGTAGCCAGTGACCGGGGCATCCACCGGGATCACTTCCAGCCCCAACAACTTGCCGGTCTTGGCATCATCAGCCTTCATTACTTCAACGGAGGTGGTCGACAGGGCGACACCACCCACCTTAACGGTCAGGGGAATGTTGTCGTTGCCGCTGGCCATCACGGCCGGGTTGGTCAGGTAGCCAGTGATGGCGCCGATCGTGCTCTTGGCATCCAGCTGTTTGCTCAGCTTGTCCAGCTTCTTGGTATAAGGGTTGTAGGCCAGCTTCTGCGGGGTGCTCATCCAGTTGTCCCCGCCGGTCGGCTGCACATAGAAAGCTTCGGTCGGGATCTGGGCGGTCACGGTGACCTGATGCTCGACACGTTCGGCAGCCATCAGATTGGCCGACACCAGCATGGCCAGGGGCGCAGCTATCCATACTTTCATTACTCTCTCCTCTCTCGGATATAAGAAACATCAGTGACCAATCACCATGTTTCTACTCTTGTCGCCCTCTATCAGCACAAATCGATAGAGGCGATCGCTCTTCTTCATCAACTGCTTTTTCATATTTGGCAGCAGATGAATCTTGGTCGGGCTGGAACAATTTGTTTTCCGTTCATTACATTCTTCAAAAAAATCCAGTATGAGTGTTGTGTTGCCTTTATTGATGATGGTGGTCATCTTCTCATCTTCAATAATTTGGGTATCAAAGTGACTTTTTCTTGGCATCACGAACAGGATTGAGCCGAATCCGGTCAATATATTTACACCAGCGGAGACCTGTTGTTGTTCTTTCTGAATAGCACCGGCATCAATATCAAAGCTGTCTTCTGCTCTGGGCAACACAGGAATAAACCGAACCCTGAAGTAGCGCTCTTTATCGCGATCTCCCATAAACAGAAAACGGGTTGCCTGCACACCACTTGCCGGAATAATGAGCCTGGAAGGACTTGCAACCAGTGCTCGATTACCTTCTGTCAGCTCCGGCGACTCCTGCGGCATACCATCACTGTCATAGGTGATTTCATGGATGGCCACCTTTACAAAGGCTGTTGCATCACCCTGATTACGAACCCGTTTCAAATAGGTGCTCTGTTGTCCTGACATGTAGTCATAGAGCGTGCCAATACTTATTTCAGCTGATGCAAAAACATTTCCACATATTAAGCAGAAAAGAATTGAAATGAACTTCCTCATAAATTTTTATCCAAAAAACTGCTGCGAGATTTTTATTTTCCCTACGTTGTGGAAATTTATATATTTTTGCAAACCACCCGAAAGGATATCGATGACACTACTTTACGAGTCACATGAACCACTGTTAATCAGAATATTCTGATATTGACTTCAAAAAACACCGCCGACATATCAGACAATTCCTACAGGCTTTCTCACGCATCTCTGCTGTATTATCCGCACCCCTTATCAGTCAACAGGTGAGTGCCGTGTTTGCATTTCGAGAAGAGTACCCAATAAGTGACATGGCAAGCATCGCAGTAGCCGATCTTGCCATGCCCTTTTATCAGCCAATCATTGGCCAGGATCATCAGGTCAAGGGTTACGAGGTACTGGCCAGACGCTGGGAACCTGCCCGGCAGAACTATCATGGCATCGACTTTGCGTCCCTCAGTGAGGAGCAGTCTCTACATCTGGACATCGTCATGCTCAGAGCCATTATGCGTGATCTACCGGCTCTGGCGAAAAACGGTCCCTGTTTCCTCTCCATCAATCTCAACCCGGCACTGAATAGCCCCACCTATCAGAACCTGTTATTACTGGTGCTGATGCAGGCACGCAAGGTGGGGATCGACATATGGTTCGAAGTAGTGGAGTACGCCCCGCTACAGCGCAAGGCGTTGGCCCTGATCGAGGTGCTGCGTAGCCACGGTGCCCATATCGCTTGCGATGACTTTGGCGCCCTGGAGTGCAACTTCCAGCGCATGCTGGCGATGCCTTACGAGATCATCAAGCTGGACCGCTCCCTGTTGCTGCAAGCCACCAAGAATAGCCATGCCCTACGGATGCTAACCGGCCTGGTAGAGTACTTGCAGCGGCTCGGTATGAAGGTGGTGTGCGAAGGGGTTGAAACCCAGCAACACATCGAGATCGCCAACCAGCTCGGCTGTGACTATCAGCAGGGCTATGCCCATGCCATGCCCTCCCCCCTCTCACGCTGGGCCTGAAAGGCCCCATTGATCACGTCGACTCCAGCCCCTGCCAAATTGCATGATACGGTGAGGACGAGTACAATCTCGCACCCCGTTTATCCGGCGCATATTGTTTATAAACGTACAGCCCGGATATGCCGTTATCGGGTAGCGGTCCGAGTATCTACTCCCCCCGCAGCTCAAGCCATACGATGCCATCAGGTGGCGTCGTCCTGATTTGCAATCAGACATAAAGAGTCAGCCATGTTTAAACCAGAATTGCTCTCCCCCGCAGGTTCCCTCAAGAACATGCGTTACGCCTATGCCTATGGTGCCGATGCCGTCTATGCCGGCCAGCCCCGCTACAGCCTGCGGGTACGTAACAACGAATTTGATCACGAGAATCTGCAACTCGGCATCAACGAAGCCCATGCCCTCGGCAAACAGTTCTACGTGGTGGCCAACATCCAGCCCCACAACTCCAAGCTCAAGACCTTTATCCGCGATATGCGCCCGGTGGTGGAGATGAAGCCGGATGCGCTGATCATGTCAGACCCCGGTCTCATCATGATGATGCGTGAAGCCTTTCCGGATATGCCCATTCACCTCTCGGTGCAGGCCAACGCAGTCAACTGGGCCACGGTGAAATTCTGGCATCAGATGGGCCTGACCCGGGTCATCCTCTCCCGCGAACTGTCGCTCGACGAGATCGAGGAGATCCGCATGCAGGTGCCGGAGATGGAGCTGGAAGTGTTCGTCCACGGGGCACTGTGCATGGCCTACTCCGGCCGCTGCCTGCTCTCTGGCTACATCAACAAGCGTGACCCCAACCAGGGCACCTGCACCAACTCCTGCCGCTGGGAGTACAAGGTGCACGAAGGTAAAGAAGATGAGGTAGGCCAGATCGTCCACCGTCAGGAGCCGATCGCCGTGCGTCCGGACAACACCCTGGGACTTGGCAAGCCGACCGATGCGCTGGTGTTGCTGGAAGAGTCCAACCGCCCGGGCGAGTACATGAGCGCGTTCGAAGACGAACACGGCACCTACATCATGAACTCCAAGGACTTGCGCGCCGTCGAGCATGTCGAGCGACTGACCAAGATGGGCGTTCACTCGCTGAAAATCGAAGGTCGTACCAAATCCTTCTACTACTGCGCCCGTACCGCACAGGTCTATCGCAAGGCGATCGACGATGCAGTGGCAGGTCGCCCGTTCGATCGCAGCCTGATGGGCACCCTCGAGAATCTGGCCCACCGCGGCTATACCGAGGGCTTCCTGCGCCGTCACAACCACAGCGAATACCAAAACTACGACTACGGTTACTCCGTCTCCGACACCCAGCAGTTCGTCGGCGAGATCACCGGTCGCAACGGTGACATGGTGGAAGTCGAGGTGAAGAACAAGTTCCTGGTGGGCAACAGCCTGGAGCTGATGACCCCGCAGGGCAACCTCAGCTTCAATCTGGAGCAGATGCAGAACCGCAAGGGCGAACTCATCGACACCGCACCGGGCAACGGCCACGTAGTCTATGTGCCGGTGCCGAAGGAAGTGGACGTGAACTACGGCATCCTGCTGCGCAACCTCGGTGAGCGTCAGGATACCCGTCAGCCCCACTCGGCCGCCTGAGATGGCACTGCTCATCACCGACAAGTGCATCAACTGTGACATGTGTGATCCCGAGTGTCCGAACCAGGCCATCAGCCTGGGTGAGGAGATTTACGAGATCGACCCAAGTCGCTGCACCGAGTGCGTCGGTCACTATGAGAAGCCGACCTGTATCAGTGTCTGCCCTATCGACTGCATCATCTGGGATCCCGCTCATGTGGAAACCGAAGATCAGCTGATGGAAAAGTTCGTCCGGATGCACAGGCAGTAGCTGATGCACAGACCGTAAAACGAAAAAAAGGCCGAGCAATCGGCCTTTTTTGATCCTGTGTTCAGCAACTGGCCATCACTTGCCGATCAATCGACTCAGCTTGTCCAGCTCCCGCTGGGCCTCCAGCATCCTGGTCTGGGACTCCTCCAGCTTGGCCTGTTGCTTGGCAATTTTCTCCGGCTTGCCACTCACTCTCGCCTCCTGCAACTCGAGCAGGCGTTCGTCCACCTCGCCACGCAGCTTGTGAACCCGCTCTTTCTGCTCCTTGAGCAGCCCCTCATCGGTGCAGTTGGCCTTGATATTGCGCGCAGCCTGTTCCAGGCCGGCAATCTGTCCGGCATTGTTGTGAGCTTTGGCAAACACCAGTTGGTCGTTGACGGCCTGCAGACGAGCCTTGCAGCCGACAGCTTCACTGCCATAGGCATGACCCGCCAACAGCAGCAACCCTATTCCTACACTTTTCCACATCTCGATTCACCCGGTCATGTTTGCGAACTGACCATAAGAACCGTGTTTCGCTAACGGGTCAAGCAAGCAGGGAAAAGGTGCGACAGAAGTTGTGCGACATCACGCTATCGTCATCCGGTTGGTTCTACAATGACGCTTTTTAGAATCAGGAGTCTCTTATGAATCAACAGATTGTGGTGATCGCCAATGGCGCCCCCTATGGCAGCGAATCCCTGTTCAATGCCCTGCGTCTCGCTATCGCCCTGAGCGAACAGGGTGGCGCCAGCCTTAAGCTGTTCCTGATGTCAGATGCGGTGAGTGCGGCACTGGCCGGTCAGGCACCGGCCGAAGGGTACAACCTGCGCCAAATGCTGGAGATCCTGCTGGCTCAGGGCGTCACCATTCGCCTGTGCAAAACCTGCACCGATGCCCGGGGCATCACCGCCCTGCCACTGATCGAAGGAATTGAGGTCGGTACCCTGGCGATGCTGGCTCAGTGGACCCTGGCTGCCAACAAAGTACTGACCTTCTGAGTTACTTCACCGGGCAGGTCAGACTCCTGGCCTCCCGGTTACCCGCTCCGTACAGGGCGAACACCAGCACACAGATCCCCGCCATCACAGCAAACAGCGCTGGCCCTCCCCATACTTGCAACAGCCAGCCCCCCACCAAGGGGGCAAGCGCCCAGCCAAGTCCGGCAAGAGCACTGGCACCGAAGTAACTCCCCTTGAGGTGAGGGGGCGCCATCTCGTCGATCAGCACGTTAAAGAGCGGAAAGAGCACCGCTTCCCCGACACTTAGCAAAAACACAGCCATCAACCAGGGCCAATGCAATGCAGGGTTCGACAGGGCGAACAGCACCTGGGCCGCCGCCATCAACAGAATGGAGAACCGTAACCGCAGACTCACCCGCCAGCGCCGGGTCACATGTAACAGCGGGAACTGCAGGGTGATGATGGTGACCGCATTGGTCGCCACCAGCAACGCCACCAGGGTCTCGACCTCAGGTGCACCGGCCCGGGTCAAATATTGAATAAGCGGCGACTCCACCTGGGCATAGACCAGCATCATCAGCAAGTTAGCGAGGATAAACAGCATAAAGGCCCGATCCTGTACCAACACCCTGAGCATGGCCCCCAGCGTGAGCCCGGCAGCAGGGTGACTGGCGCAAGCACAACGAAACCCGAACAAAAATACAAGCCCCAGCAAGCCGTAGCTCACCGCGGTCACCAAGAAGGTCTCCTGCCGAGCCCCCAGCCCAACCATCACGCCAATCAAGGGCCCCACCCCTGCCCCCACATTGAGCAGGAAGTAGCGCAGGTGTTGAGCCAGCTCTCGCTGCGCCTTCTGGGGCAGCTGATCGCCCATCAGCGCCTTGCCCGGGGTATCGATAAAGGCATAGGAAAGCCCTGAGCCAAACACCCCCAGTGCGATCAGCCAAAGAGAGTGGCCAAAACCAAGCAGCAGGTAGGCTCCACACGACACGGCACAGCCCAGCAGCAAGATGGCGCGGCGGCCAATCTTGTCGGAAAGCCCCCCACGTAGAAGCCGATCAGACTGGAGAGTACTGCCGCGCCACCTAGCAACATCCCGATGCAGGAAGCGGAGAGGTCATACTCCCGATACAGCAGGATGGAGAGGAAAGGCCAGACCATGAAAAAACTGGTACGCACCATAAAGGTGCCCAGAATGACGATCCAGACCAGCAGGGGAAATTGCCTGAGGATATTCCATGGCATAGCAAGACTCCGTGGCGCGTGGGTCAAATAATCAGTGGCAAAAAGGGGAGTTGCAACAGAGGACTCCATCGAGGCAACCACTATCCGCGCCGGACCAGCTGAACGGCGTTTTCCTCCGAAACATCTCAATACACAAGGTCAGCCAGCGTGGCCTTGTTGACTGCCTTTCATCCCGTTAGAGGGATTTCAGGCTGATATTTAGCACTCAAGTAGGAACATCACAGGTAGCTCGGGCGTCATACCGCCTTGCCAACCCCCTCCTTGTGTCGAGCGCTATAACGAGCACCCGACTCATACAACGAAAGAGTGACCACACAGAGCAGCGCCATCAGCACATAGAGCAGCTGACCGCTCCACTGTTCGAGGATCCAGCCTCCCAGCAGCGCGCCGGCGGCCCCTCCCAACCCGGCCAGTGCGCTGGCACCAAAGTAGCTCCCCTTGAGATGAGCGGGGGCCATCTGATCGATCAGCACGTTGAGCAGGGGGAACAGGATGGTCTCGCCGATGCTGAGCAGCAGCACGGCGCCAAACCAGTGGCTGCGCACCGTCGGGTCCCCCAGCGCGAAGAGCAGCTGGGCCGCCAGAAAGAGCGCCATGCCGATATGAAGCCGTACCCGCACCGGCCAGCGTGACAACAAGCGCAGCAGCGGAAACTGCAGCAGCACCACGGTCAGTGCATTGGTCGCCACCAGCAGGGCAACCAGCTCGGCCACCTGCGGCATACCGGCCCGGGTCAGGTACTGCACCAGCGGTGAGTGAAACTGGGAGTAGACCAGCACCATCAGGAGATTGGCCATCACCAGCAACAGGAAGGCGCGATCCGCCAGCAACACCTTGATTGCATCCCGCAAGCCGGGCCCAGCAGTCCCCGGCTTGCCTGTGCTGCCAGCCCGGCGCAAGCCCCAGCCAAAGGCCAGCGCCAGCAGCAAATAGCTCACCACCAGAAACAGGAAGGTCTCCTGCTGGCCGTTGATCCCGAGGGTCACCCCGAGCAGCGGCCCCAGCGCCGCCCCCAGGTTGAGCAGAAAATAGCGCAGGTGCAGTGCCAGCTCCCGCGCCTTGGCCGAGGCCAGACTGTCGGCCATCAGCGCCTTGCCGGGGGCATCGATGAGCCCCGACGAGAGGCCGCTGCCCATCACCCCTATCCCGAGCCAGAACACCGCATGGGAGAAACCGAGCAGACCGAAACAGATCATCGCCACCAGACAACCGGCCAGCAGTATGCTGCGCCGCCCGAAGCGATCAGAGAGCCAGCCGCCGTAGAAACTGACCAGGGTAGAGAGGGCCATCGAGCCACCCAGCAACAGGCCGATGAAGGTGGCCGAAAGGTCATACTCCCGATAGAGCAGAATGGAGAGGAAGGGCCACACCATGTAGTAGCTGGTGCGCACCATGAAGGTGCCCAGAATGACGATCCAGACCAACGGGGTAAATTGCCTGAAGGTGCTCCATGACATCGCTATGCTCCATGCCCCGCAGCTCTTACCACAAGATCCTGTCATAAACGGGGAAAGCATTCAGTTGTAACAGAGGGCCTCAATAGAAACAACCTTTGCTCACCCGCAAGGTGCAACCGGATGCAAAAAGGCCAGCCGATGGTCATCGGCTGGCCTTTTTATCGCGGGATTTCCCTCTGGCTAACGCCAGAGGGCCAGGCTTAGCGCCAGGGGCTCTGCTGCCACAGCCGCCCAAGTCCTGCCTCGAGCGCCTGCGCGCCCTGCTGCCCCAGCTTCTGGGTCAGGCTTTTTGGCTTGCGATAGCTGATGCCGATCACCTTGTGGTGGCTGGCCTGCGCCAGCAGGTAGTCATCGCTGGTGCAGAGGGTATCCACCAGCCCCAGCCCCTTGGCCTGACTCGCCAGCCAGTGCTCACCGGTCGTGACCCGATCGATATCGAGTTGCGGACGGTGCTCGGCCACAAAGGCCTTGAAGCGCTCGTGGATCGCCGCCAGCTCCTCGCGAAACTTCTCGCGCCCCAGATCGTCGTTCTCGCCGAACATGGTGATGGTGCGCTTGTACTGACCGGCAGTGTGCATCTCGAATTCGATATCGTGCTTTTTCAACAACTTGTTGAAGTTCGGCATCTGGGCGATCACCCCGATGGAGCCGACGATGGCAAAGGGGGCAGCCAGGATCTTGTCCGCCACGCAGGCCATCATGTAGCCGCCGCTCGCCGCCACCTTGTCGATAGCCACGGTGAGCTTGATGTCACGATCGCGCAGACGCTGCAGCTGGGAAGCGGCCAAGCCGTAACCATGCACCACGCCGCCACCGGATTCGAGCCGCAGCAGCACCTCGTCGCCGGGCTGGGCGACGCCAATCACCGCGCTCACCTCCTCGCGCAGGGAGGCAACCTCTTTGGCATCCATGCTGCCGTTGAAATCGAGCACAAACAGGCGACTGCGCTCATCACCCGCCTTGGCGCGCTTTTTCTGCTCCTCTTTCTGCTGCTTTTCCAGCACCTTGCGCTCGGCCTTACTTACGAGCGCGCTCTTGAGGGCAAATTGCCCCTGCTCCAGCTCGCTCGAGAGATCGGTCACCACCAGCTCCCCCTTGCGCGCTTTCGGCTGGCGAGTGCTGACGATCATCAGGATGATGGCACCGATGGCCAGCAAAAAGGTCACGGTTTTGGCCAAAAACAGGCCATATTCGGTCAGAAATGTCACGATGGACTCCAGAATGGATCGGTTTTCGTCACATTCTAGGGAGTTTGATGGAGGCGCGCAAAAAATCGTAGCCAGTGCCCGGAAAAACCAACCCGAGCATCACAACCTCTCTATTTTCTTCACATTTTTATTGCCGCTGGCTGGTCAAACAGGCGCGCGGATCAGTACACTTGGCGCCGATTGCCATGCACTTATGGCCGGAATTTGTTAACAGGAGTTGTCATGCTCGATTATCAGGCACCCCGCGATCTGCTCAAGGATAAAGTCATTCTGGTCACCGGTGCCGGCGACGGGATCGGCCGCGAAGCCGCCCTCACCTACGCCGCTCACGGTGCCACCGTGATCCTGCTCGGCCGCACCAGCGCCAAACTCGAAGCCGTGTATGACCAGATCGAAGCGGCCGGTTATCCGCTGCCCGCCATCGTGCCGGTGGATCTGAAAGGGGCCACCGCCGCCCATTACCGCGGCATGGCCGAAACCTTCGCCCAGCAGTTTGGCCGCCTCGACGGCGTGCTGTTCAACGCCGGTCTGCTCGGTACCCTCTCTCCGTTTGAACATATTCAGGAGAAGGAGTGGGACGAGGTGATGCAGGTCAACGTCAAATCGGAATTCCTGCTGACCCAGGCGCTGCTGCCGCTGCTGCGCAAGACCGCCAAGGCGCAGGGCGATGCCTCCATCGTCTACACCTCCTCCAGCGTGGGACGCAAGGGGCGCGCCTACTGGGGCACCTATGCCATCTCCAAATTTGCCATCGAGGGGATGATGGAAGTACTGGCCGACGAGCTGGAGAACACAGGCGTGCGGGTCAATACCCTCAACCCGGGCGGTACCCGTACCAAGATGCGCGCCAGCGCCTTCCCGGCGGAAGATCCCATGAACCTCAAGACCCCGGCCGACCTGATGCCGCTCTACCTCTACCTGATGGGGTCGGACAGCCGCGACAAAACCGGCCAGACCTTTGTGGCTCAGCCCAAATAAATCAATAAAATACCCAGAGTGTTGTGCGGCAGGGGTTAAATTGAATAGGGGGCACAGGCTCCCTATTCGAACCACTGACCATCCTATCTCCAATCAGGTTGAACTATGTTTCGTCCCAAGAGCACGTTTGAGCAATGGCGGATCTTTCAGGCGGTGGTCGACTGCGGCGGCTACGCCCAGGCGGCCGAGGCGCTGAACAAGAGCCAGTCCTCCCTCAATCATGCGGTTGCGAAGTTGCAGCAGAGTCTGGGGGTGCCCTTGCTGGAGGTGCGCGGCCGCAAGGCGGTGCTGACCCCGGCGGGCGAGATCTTCCTCAAGCGGGCCCGCCAGCTGAGCCAGCAGGTGGAGGAGCTGGAGAATCTGGCCAACAACCTGGAACGGCAGTGGGAGCCGCAGATCAACCTCTATGTTTCGGCACTGCAGCCAAGGGATCGCCTCTATCGGGCGCTGGCCAGCTTCTATCCCCGCAGCCGGGGTTGCCGGGTCAACCTGCACGAACGCATTCACTGCCACTTCAACGCCCTGCAACCGGGGGATCTGATGCTCTCCGAGCACCTGCCCGGCGATCGCACCGGTTTGCTGCTGGACGAGGTGTGCCTGCTGCCCCTCTGCGCCGCCAGCCATCCGCTGGCACAGGAGGAGGGGCCCATCCGCAGCGACGTGCTGACCGGCCACAACCAGATCAGCCTTCATCCCCCCATTCACCGCTCGGTGGACTGGAACGATGCAGATGACACCGGCTGGAAGGCGACCCACTACCACGAAGTGCTCGCCATGCTGCGCCTCGACCTCGGCTATGCCTGGCTGCCGCGCCATCTGGTTGAGCGGGAACTGGCGGAAGGTTCGCTCATACAGCTGGATCTGGAGAGCGGCAACGAGCGCCACCTCTACACCTATCTGCTGACCCTCTCCCCCGAATCCCTCGGCCCTGCGACCGAGCTGCTGCTGCGCTGCCTGCGCAACGAATATCAGGGCGAATCAGCGCCGCTTCCGCACGCCCAGCCCCTGCACGGTAAATAACAGCCAGCTCCCCGTCAGACGTTGGGCACCCGCCAGCTGGCGGCCAGTGCCACCAGTGCCAATCCCAGCGCCACCATAAAGACCCCGTGGAAACTCCACACCTCCGCCACCACACCGGCGATGGCCCCTGCCATGATGGAGCCGGTGCGGATGCTGTTGGCAAACAGGGTGGTCGCCACCCCGGCTCGCCCCGGCATCAGATCCTGAAAGTAGGACATGCCGATCCCCGCCACGATACCGATGAAGATGGCGTTGAACAGCTGCAAGGCGATCAGGGCGTATTGGTCGGTGAGGGTCACCAGACCTGTGTAAAAGGCCGCGCCAGCCAGTACCGCCAGCAACATCATGGGGCGTTTGCCAAAGCGAGCCGTGTAGTAACCCGCCAGCAGCATGAAGGGGATCTCCAGCGCCGCCGCCGTGCCCATCAGGATACCGGCAAGCTTCTCATCCATCCCGAGCTCTCGGGTGATGTAGAGCGGCATATTGATGAGGTACATGCTGTTACAGGTCCACATCAGGGTGGAGGCGATAAAGAGCGCCCGCACCGCCGGATCACGCCAGCTGCTGACCCGCTCTGTCTCTTCGGCCATCTTGGGCAAAGGGAGAGAGGGGAGCCAGCGCCACACCACCAGGGCGCAGAGCAGGTAGGCCAGTGCCGAGGCCAGATACATCAACTCGAAACCGTAGCCGATGGCCAGCGCGAAGGCGATGGGTGGGCCTATGACCCAGGCCAGCGAAAACTGGGCCCGCATCACCGAGCTGAACATGTCCGCCCGCCGGTTGCGGCTGTCGGAGTACTCCCGCGCCAGCGCAAACAGCTGGGGACTGGCCGTGGCCGCCAGCGCCGCCAGCATCACCCCCAGACTCGCCAACAGCCAGTAGTTGCGGTTCCAAGCAAACAGCAAGGAGAGCGCCACCCCGGCAAAACAGCAGCGCAGGATCAGTCGCTTGCGATCCCCCTTGTTATCGGAACGGTGGCCCAGCCACTGACTGACCAGAATGCCCACCACGGCGTTGATGGTATAGAAGAGCCCGACCAGAAAGGGGCGCACCTGCACCTCCTCGGCCAGAAACAGACTTAAGGTAGGCACCTGCAGTGCCACCGCGACGCCGGTCATAAAGGTCACGGCAAGAAATGAAAGAGAGACGGGATCCGGGCGTTTGACTGCCGCTATCGACAAGCTCATAGGGTTACCACTGATTGGAAGGACGATACGGGCTAACGGGCGGCAGCCGTATGAAAATTCGGCGCCTATCTTATGTCACTATCAAGAGCGGGCTCAAGGATGGCATAAGCGGGTGTGCGCCTTGCGAGGGAGGCCGCGACCCCGTAGAGTGAAAGCCCATCCTGCCAGCACAAGGAGTTCGCATGTTTGATTTTGATCAGGAAGTAGACCGCAGTGGCACCATGAGCCTGAAATGGGACAAGTACAAGGGTCAGGATGTGCTGCCCATGTGGGTTGCCGATACCGACTTTGTCTCCCCCCCGTCCGTGATCGAGGCGTTGACCAAACGGGTTGCCCACGGCATTTTCGGCTATTCACGCCCCTCGCCGCGCCTGATCGAACTCATTATCGAACGGATGGCGACCCGCTATGGCTGGGCCATCGAGCCCGAATGGCTGGTGTTCCTGCCCGGCGTGGTGCCGGGGCTCAACCTCGCCTGCAAGGCCTGGAGCCAGCATGGTCGCGGCATCATCACCCCCAAGCCGGTCTATTACCCCTTCCTGCAGGCGCCGGGCTTCAATGATCGTCCCCTGCTCACCGTGCCGATGATTGAGGAAGCGGGTCGCTGGGTGCTGGATCTTGAAGAGCTGGAGCGTCAGGCCCCCGCCGCAGATCTGCTGCTGCTCTGCAACCCCCACAACCCGGGCGGCACCATCTTCACCCGTGACGAACTGCTGGCCATCGATGCCATCGCCGCGCGCCACAATCTGGTGATCTGCTCCGATGAAATCCACTGCGATCTGCTGCTGGATAAAAACGCCCGCCACATTCCCTACGGCGCCCTCAGTCCGGAAGCGGCCGAGCGCTGTGCAGTGATGATGGCTCCGAGCAAAACCTTCAATATCGCCGGTCTCTGCTGCTCCTTCGCCATTATCCCCAACGCCCGTCTGCGCTTCAGGCTGCAGCAGGCAATGCGCGGCATCAGCGCCGACGTCAACCTGCTGGGCTTTGTCGCCGCCGAAGCAGCCTACGAGGGCGGCGAACAGTGGCTGACCGAGCAACTCGACTATCTGGCGGCCAATCTGGCCCTGATCCAGCAGGCGGTGGCTCGCTGGCCCGGCGTCAAGCTGGCCAACCATCAGGCAACTTATCTGGCCTGGATCGATGTAAGCGCCCTTGGCCTTGCCGATCCCATCGCCTTCTTCGAGCAGGCCGGCGTTGGTCTCTCCCCCGGCGCCCAGTTTGGCGACGGTCAGTTCGTGCGGCTCAACTTCGGCTGCACCAGGGCACGACTGACCGACGCGCTGGCGCGGATGGAGCGGGCAATCCTCAACCACAGCAAGCCCTGATCAGCCCAGCAACGGGATGGGCAAGCCCCATCCCTTTTACCCTGTGTCATCAGCCAGCGGTCAACTCAGTCAACGGTCAATTATGTCTCTACGGATCTTGCATCACCTTCTGCTCCCCCTCTGTGCACTCTCTGCGCTGCTCCCTTTTGGCAGCCAGGCGCTGACTATCGGAACGGGCCCGCTCAACGGGGTCTACTACCCGACCGGTGGCGCCATCTGCCGGGTGCTCAATGCCGACCATGCCCTCCATGGGGACAGCTGCACCGTGCAGAGCACCCGCGGCTCGATGGCCAACCTCAAGGCGCTCGGCAAAGGGGACGTGCAGCTGGCGCTGGTGCAGTCCGATATATTGCACCACGCCCTGCACGGCACCGGTCCCTTCAGCGGGCAGGGAGCCAACAATGAGCTGCGCAGCCTGTTTCGCCTCTATCAGGAGTCGCTGACCCTGCTGGCCGCCCCCGACAGCGGCATCACCACCCTGGCAGATATCGAAGGGAAACGGGTCTACCCGGGCAACAATGGCGCCGGTGAGCAGATCACCAGCCAGGCCCTGATGGCAGCTATGGGATGGCAACCCGGGCAGTTTGCTGCCTATCAGCTCAAGTCGGACAGCGAACCGCTGGAAGGGCTGTGCGATGGCTCGCTGGATGCCGCTTTTGTGGTAGCCGGTCACCCCAGTCTGGCAGTCGGCGATCTGATCAGCCGCTGCAAAGTGCGCCTTATCCCCATCGAAGGGGAGCAGGTCGACACGCTGCTCAAGCAACACCCCTACTATCAGCGCAGCCGCATCGCAGCCAACCTCTATCCGGGTCAACTCACCGCCATCAACAATATCGGGATGAGTGCCGAACTGGTGGCGCTGGCCAGCCTGCCGGACCCCATCGTCCGTACCGTGCGCGATACCCTGCTGGCCCGGTTCAAACAGTTCAGCCGGCTGCACCCCGCCCTGAGCAAGGTGACCCCCGAGCAGTTGCAGGCGCAAACCGAGCTGCCCCTCCATGCGGGGATGTCGGATCAACCGCCAGCCCCTTTGCCACTGACCCCCGAGCAGTTAACTGCGGAACAGCTGACACCAGAGCCGTTAACACCAGCACCATCGACCTCGGAGGCGGCACCAACGGCAGAACAGGTGAGTGCCGCCAACGGGATGACAGCCACCCTTGAAGCGCCTTCTGACGCGACCGCCACCAGCAGTGCCGCAGTGGCAACAGAAGCCACAGAGGTTAATCCCTTGCCTGAAGAGGCCCTCGAGGTCACCCCCGAGCCCACTGCTACGCCGACCACCGAGGGGGAAAGAGTGGCTCCCTCTGCTGCAGCGTCAACAGTTCCATCACCATCGGCTGCTGTGTCGACTCTGTTGCCACAAAACGCCTCTGCGGCAACTGCGCAGCAAGAACAGGCAAACCAGCCTGCCAGCAGCGCGGTTGCTGGCGAAACCCCACCGCAGGATAAAACCGACACGCCTCCCTCCCCTGCTACCAGCGCAGCCACACAGCTGCAACCCTGAGTGGTCAGCGCCCACAAATGCATCAGGGCAGCCTCGGCTGCCCTGATTGTTTACGCGCGTTCGATAGTGACGCAATTGATGGCGGCGCAGTCACCCCGATAGGCCTGCTCACCTTGCCGCTCAGCTACGGCTCCATCACCCGGGTCAGATAGGGGTTGGGCTTCTGGATCTCCTCCTCCACCCAGTGCAGCAACTGCTTGATGGCCCGCGACAACACCTGATTCTGGCGCACCACGTAGCCCAGACTGGTACCGGGAAAGTCGCCGAGGCTGGTGACCGGCGCGGTGAGGTTGAGGCGCGGATGCAGGGAGAAGTCCGGCACGATGGCGACACCAAAGCCCGCCTCGGCCCAATCGAGCTGGGCGTCGACGCTGCCCACCTCCATGATGCGGCAAGGGGGCAAGGCCAGCAGCGGCAGGGATGGGTCGATCAGCGCCCGGGTGCGGGTGTCGTGACCGAGCAGGATCAGGGTCGGCTCATCGAGGGGGTCGCTCTCTCCCGCCACCGCCCGCGCCTGCCAACGGGCAAGGCCATGACCCAGCGCGCACCAGGTCACCTGTTGCAGCTCGGTATAGAAGAGCGGCTCGCTGCGCTTTTGCGCCATCACGAAGCCCAGATCCGCCTTGCCCGCCTTGACCAGCTCGGCGGCCTGATCCGAAGTGGTGTTGAACAGGGTAAGGTCGATGCCGGGGAACTCCCGCTTGAAGCGCTGGAACGGCTGGATCAGCAGCAGGCGGGAGATGATGTCGCTGGCGGCGATGGCCAGCGTCCCCTGACTCAGCTGGTTGAGGGCATTGAGATCGGACTGGCAGAGCTGCAACTCGGCAATGGTGCGCTCGGCACTTTGCAGCAGCCGCTCTCCTGCCTGAGTCAGGCGAAACGGACTGCGCTCGATCAGCCGCACCCGGGTCGCCTGCTCCAGCCGCTTGATATGCAGGCTGACATTGGGCTGGGTCATGTGCAGCTCGGTGGCGGTCTGACCAAAATGTTGCAATCGGGCCAGAGTGACAAAGGTTTGCAGCCAGTGAATATCCAGCATAAGAGTCCCTCCACCCGCGAGGTGCGGGGCTTGCCAGGCAAAATCGGACGGTTTGCCGCTTAATTGGCCATAATTATATGGCTCTCTTATCGGAATTATAAAGATAATTAATTTTTCTAATCCGCATCAGGCTCCTAGGATGGACGCCTAACGTCTTAGGAGAAAGAGTCATGTCGTCTATCGTAGTCGTAGGTGCTAACTGGGGTGATGAAGGCAAAGGCCGCATCGTGGATTATCTGGCAGGTCAAGCTGGCGCCAGCATTCGCTTCCAGGGCGGCAACAACGCTGGCCACACCGTGGTCAACGACCTTGGCACCTTCAAGCTGCACCAGGTTCCGAGTGGCGTATTCAACCCGGATTGCCTGGTTGTCCTCGGCCCGGGCATGGTGATCAGCCCCGAGAAACTGACCGTCGAGCTCGACGAAGTCAAAGCCTCCGGCGTGACTCCGAAGCTGGCCATCTCTGACCGCGCAACCCTCTGCCTGCCGCTGCACGCACTGGAAGATACCCTGGAAGAGCAACGTCTGGGTGACGGCGCCTATGGCTCCACCCGTCAGGGCATCGCTCCTGCCTACGGCGATCGCGTGATGAAGAAAGCGATCCTGGTCGGCTGGCTGAAACAGCCGGACGTGCTGGTCGAGCGCATCCAGTTCATGCTGGACTGGAAACTGCCGCAGATGAAGGCTATCTACCCCTCCTTCGAATTCACCCAGACTGCCCAGGAGATGGCCGACTGGCTGCTGGAAGTCTCTGCACCCTGGATCGACGCCGTTTGCAACGTCAGCATGCCGCTCAAAGCGCTGCAGGCCGAAGGCAAGACCCTGCTGTTCGAAGCACAGTTGGGCGCTGGCCGTGACCTGATCTACGGCGAATACCCCTGGGTGACCTCCTCCCACGTATCTGGCGCCTACGCCGGTATCGGTGGCGGTCTGCCGGGTCTGCGCCCGGAGCGCGTCATCGCTGTGGCCAAGGCATTCAGCTCCTCTGTCGGTACCGGCACCCTGCTGACCGCCATGGAGAACCAGGACGAGTTCCGCAAGATCACCAACGAGTTCGGTGCCACCACCGGCCGTCCCCGTGATGTCGGCTACTTCGACGCTGTTGCCACCAAGAACGGTGTCGAGCTGCAAGCCGCCACCGAAGTGGCACTGACCAAGCTGGACTGCCTGACCGGTCTGCCGGATCTGAAGATCTGCGTAGCTTACGAAGGTGCCCACACCGAGAACCCGATTTGGCCGCAAACCGCTGCTCTGAAGCCGGTTTACGAGCAGATGGAAAGCTGGAGCGAAGACATCACCGGTTGCCGCACTTTCGAAGAGCTGCCGCGCGCTGCCCAGCAGTACGTGCTGCGTATCGAAGAGCTGCTCGGCGTACCGGTTCCGATGGTTTCCGTCGGCCCGGGCCGTGACGAGATGATCCTGCGCTAAGCCGCACCTCTTATCGTCAAACAAAAAACCGGCATCCCTGATGCCGGTTTTTTTATGGCTGCCGTTTACCTTCTTGCCATAAAACCACCAAAAGGCTCAATTAACTCATTAATCGACCTCACATTGAGCCGTTCTGCAATAACATTCTACCCTGCCCTCGTTAAAGTGAACCCGTTACCACACGAGGAGTCACCCAATGAAATTGCTCAAACAGAGTGCCCTGTTGCCACTGCTCTGCCTGACGGCCATGCCAGCCTTTGCCATGACCCTGAAGAGCACGGACATTCACGAAGGCCAGTTGATGGCCAAACAGTTCAGCTTCAACGGCTTTGGCTGCAGCGGCGACAACCACTCGCCCCAACTTAGCTGGCAGAATCTGCCGGCAGGCACCAAGAGTGTTGCCATCACCGCCTATGACCCCGATGCCCCCACCGGCAGCGGTTGGTGGCACTGGCTGGTGGTGAACCTGCCTGCCACCCAGAGCGAGCTGGCCAGCAATGTCTCA
This sequence comes from Aeromonas sp. 604282, assembly GCF_049170575.1. Lineage (NCBI taxonomy): Bacteria > Pseudomonadati > Pseudomonadota > Gammaproteobacteria > Aeromonadales > Aeromonadaceae > Aeromonas > Aeromonas sp. 604282. The sequence goes on from NZ_JAAKMV010000004.1 coordinate 26,360, forward strand.
GGCAAGCTCAAGCAGGGATTGGAGATCCGCACCGACTTTGGCAGCCAGGGTTACGGCGGCCCCTGCCCGCCCGCAGGTCACGGCATGCACCGCTATCAGTTCACCGCCTGGGCCCTGCCCCATGATCTCGAGGTAAAGGCCGATACCCCACCCGCTATGGTAGGCTACATGCTCAACAGCATGGCGCTCGGCAAGGCCACCCTGACCGCCACCTTCGTCACCCCCTAGGAGCCAACCGGATGAGCACTCCCCTGCTGCAACAGAGCCACTATCTCGGGATCCGCCAGCAGCCCCTGCACCGGGTGCTCATCTATGCCCCGACCCTCATCTGGGTCACCCAGGGGAGCAAGCAACTGTGGTGGCGCGAGCAGCGTCTGTCGTTTGACAGGGAGCGGTGGCTGCTGATCCCGGCAGGCCACCAGCTCACCTTCGTCAATCAGCCGGAGAAGAGCAAGTTTCGCTCCCACGCCATCACGCTGCTGACCCCACCACCGCCGGAGTGGCTGGCCGCGTCAGCCCCTTCCCACGCCGATCTGGAGGAACCCGCCGTCAAGGTCACCCCCGGGCTCGCCTTCTGCTTTGAACTCATCAGCACCATGGCCGAACGGGGACTAAGCGAAGCAACCCAGGCCGAACTGCTGCGCGGCTTCTATGCCGAGCTGCGGGCAGCCAACGCCCTCGGGTTACTTTTTCCCGCCAGCACCATGACCCTCGCAGAGCGGTTGGCACGCTACCTGGCGGTGGAACCCGGCATGGACCACACCCTGGAGGCAGTGGCCCCCCACTTCTCCATGAGCCGCGCCTCCATGGTGCGCAAGCTGGCCGCCGAAGGTCGCAGCTTTCGCCAGTTGCTGGCTCAGGTGCGCATGAGCCACGCCCTCAACCTGTTGCAACAGGGCCTGACCCCGCTGGAGGTCGCCCTCGCCTGCGGTTATGACTCCCCAAGTCGCTTTGCCGCCCGCTTCAAACAGGAGTTCGGCCTGACGCCTCACCAATACCTGCACACCTGCCCTGCCAGATTGGCGAGCAACGACAAGTAAAACATTACTTAAAACCAACCTTATGTAACCTGATGTAACCCAGTGATCCCGCTCACATTGCCGCCTCTTCAGAGTGTGATCTCGCGCCAGCGCCCCCCTTTCCCCTTGCCATACAATGGCTACCGAACACCTTTTCACTAAAAATAAGCGTAAAAAATCTTCCTTTTAACCTACATAAACGGAATTGGAGCGAGAAATGTTTCGTAAAACTTTACTCTCGATAGCCCTAGGCACCGCCCTGTTCGGACTGACCGCCTGCAACGATAACCAGACAGAGAGCAGCACAGTCGCCAAACCGGAGCAGGCCATCCAGTACAAGGACGTGATCGACCGTCGGGGAACTCCGACCCAATTCCGCGACTTTGACAGCTACTCCAACCTCAAATACAACCCACTGCTCGATCTGGGGGCATGGCACGGTTTCCTGCTGCCTGCCAGCGACAAGGAGTGGGGGGGCTTTACCGGCCCCATGGTCATCTCCGAGGAGTACAGCCTCTTCTTTGCCAGCGAGCTGGACAAGCTTACCCTCAGCGATGCGAGCGGGCGCCCGTTCCCGCTCACCAGCGCCCGCAAGCAGGAGGTGTACGCCATTCCCGGTGCACTGGTGCAACGCTTCGAGTTCGAGCCCTTTACGCTGGAGCTGGAGCTGCGTTATGGCGATGCCCGTACCGCTCTTATCCGCACCCGACTCATCAACCAGACCGATGCACCGCTCACCCTCAACCTCAACTGGCAGGGCGAGTTGCTCAATCAATGGGATGCCAAGGATACGATTGCCAGCAAATATCCAGGCTGGACACGCACCATCAGCGAGAGCGACAAAGGAATCGAATTCCAGTTCGGTAAACTGCGCAGCACCTGGAACATCATGCAGAGCGGCAGCGCCCGCTATCGAATCGACCGCACCCTGCCAAGTCGCACCACCCTCGACCAGAAGACACTGGGCTACCAAAGCGACGCCAGCATTACCCTGGCCGCCAAGGGGAGCGAGGATATCTACACCCTGCAGAGCTATCTCCACTCCGCAGATGACGCCAGCCGCCATCAGCAGAGCCGTCAAGCCCTGCTGGCCAACCCGGCCAGCTATTTTGCCGACTCCATCCGCCGCTGGGAGGACTACCTTGCCAAGGGTCTCTCCAATCAGGGTATCCCCGAGTCGGAGCGCCGCATCGCCGTCAAGGCGATGGAGACCCTCAATGGCAACTGGCGCTCCCCGGCTGGCGCCATCCTCCACGACGGGGTAACCCCCTCCAATACCGCCCGCTGGTTCGACGGCGTCTGGGCTTGGGACAGCTGGAAGCACGCCTATGCCATGGCGCACTTCAACCCTGAGGTGGCCAAGAACAACGTGCGCGCCATGTATGACTATCAGGTGCAGCCGGATGACCCGGTGCGACCGCAAGATGCGGGCATGGTGATCGACGCCGTCTTCTACAACAAGCTGGCGGATCGCGGTGGCGATGGCGGCAACTGGAACGAGCGCGACACCAAGCCGCCCCTCTCCGCCTGGGCTATCTGGGAAATCTACAGCGCCACCAAGGACAAGGCCTTTATCGCCGAGATGTATCCCAAGCTGCAGGCCTACCACGACTGGTGGTACCGCGCGCGGGACAACAACCGCAACGGCATCATCGAATATGGCGCCACCAAGCATGTGGAGCACAATGACGAGTACGGCAATATCACCTTCAAGGTGCAGTACTCCAACGGTATTCCCGCCGGGCTGGATCTCTCAAGCTGTACCAGTGAGGGGGATGGCTGGTATGCCTGCGCCGGAATGCCGCTCTATCAACAGGTGTTGAACGTGGGCGGTTATAGCGACATGGATATCGGTGCCCAGCACGGCGCCGGTTGGGAGTCCGGCATGGATAACGCCGCCCGCTTCGGCTTTATCGAACCGGGCCAGCTGCAACGCTATGCCGACAAGACCTATGGCGGAGATTTGGCCAAGGCACGTCAGGACTGGAACGTCGCCTTCTTTGAAAACCATCAGGACAATGGCGATTTGATCGGTTTCTCCATCGACCAGGAGTCAGTGGAACTCAACGCCTTCCTCGCCAAGGAGAAACGCATTCTGGCAGACATGGCCGACCTGCTTGGCAAGCCGGACGACGCGAGCCGCTACCGCGATGGCGAGACCCAGCTGGCTGGTTACATCAACAGCTGCATGTTCGATGAGGCATCAGGCTTCTATTACGATCGCCAGATTGCTCAGGGGGATGTTGCTGACGGCAACGGCTGCGTCGGCAAATTGCTGACCGCCCGCGGCCGTGGCCCGGAAGGGTGGAGTCCGCTCTGGGCAGAGGTCGCCGACAAGGAGAAAGCGGCACGGGTGCGCGAGGTGATGCTCAACGCCCAGGAGTTCAACACAAAGATTCCGCTGGGCACAGCCGCGCTGACCAACCCGGCCTACGACCCCAATATCTACTGGCGCGGCCGGGTATGGCTCGATCAGTTCTACTTCGGGGTGAAGGGGCTGGAGAACTACGGCTACCGCAGCGATGCCGAGGCTCTGGTCAACAAGCTGTTCAACAACGCAGAGGGCTTGGCGGGCAGCGGCCCCATCCGCGAAAACTACAATCCGGAGACCGGCGCCATGCAGGGGGCCAGCAACTTCAGCTGGAGCTCGGCCCACCTCTATATGCTCTATCGCAACTTCCTCAAGCCACAGGAATAAGCCTCGAGAGAGGATGCCCCCCCTTCGGCTTGATGCATCAGGTGGCCTTGTAGAGTGTTGCCATACTGATTGAGCAAACTGAGCACTCGGGAAATATTGCTCAGGCGCTTGCTGCTCCCCCGCAAAAAATGGTGATAGCGGGGGAATAAAAAACAACCCGGCACGAATGCCGGGTTATTTTTTTATCAGAGAGACGAACTCAGCTCTGGCCTTGCAGCGCCTGCTGCAACTCCTCTTCGCTCCAGATGGTAATGCCAAGCTCCTGTGCCTTGACCAGCTTGGAACCGGCCGCTTCCCCCGCCACCAGCACATCGGTCTTGGCAGATACCGAACCCGCCACCTTGGCCCCCAGCGCCTGCAGTGCCGCCTTGGCATCGTTGCGCGACAAGGTGGTCAGGGTGCCGGTCAGCACGAAGGTTTTGCCGGCAAAGGGTTGCTCCGCGGCCTCTTTCTTCTCGATGGCCGGCCAATGGATGCCGGCAGCCAGCAAGGCTTCCAGCACCTCCACGTTATGGGGCTGACGCAAGAAGTAGTAGACATGCTTGGCCACCACATCGCCCACGTCGGCCACTTCAAGCAGCTGATCCACCGAAGCCGCGCGCAGAGCATCCAGGGTGAGGAAGTGGTTGGCAAGATTGAGCGCTGTCGCCTCCCCCACTTCACGGATCCCCAGGGCAAACAGGAAGCGCGGCAGGGTGGTGCTGCGCGCCGCATCGATGGCGGCTACCAGATTGAGGGCCGATTTTTGCCCCATCCGCTCAAGCCCGGCCAGCTGGATGGCATTGAGGCTGAACAGATCGGCGGGGGTCTTCACCAGTCCCTTGTCCACCAGCTGCTCGACAATCTTGTCGCCAAGGCCGTCCACATCCATGGCGCGACGGGCAGCAAAGTGCTTGATCGCCTCCTTGCGCTGCGCCTCGCAGAACAGGCCACCGGAGCAGCGTGCAACCGCCTCTCCTTCCAGCCGCTCCACTGCCGAGCCACACACCGGGCACTCGGTCGGGAAGAGAATTTCGCGCGCATCAACAGGGCGCTGTGCCTCTACCACGGCAACGATCTGAGGGATCACGTCCCCTGCCCGGCGCACGATCACGGTATCACCGACCATGACGCCAAGGCGCTCTATCTCGTCGGCGTTGTGCAAGGTGGCGTTGGAGACAGTCACACCGCCGACAAACACCGGTTTGAGCTTGGCCACCGGCGTCACGGCGCCGGTACGGCCAACCTGAAACTCGACGTTCTCAAGCAGAGTCATCTCTTCCTGCGCCGGGAACTTGTGGGCGGTCGCCCAGCGCGGCGCGCGTGCCACAAAGCCGAGCTCCTCTTGCAGAGCGATAGCATCCACCTTGTAGACCACGCCGTCGATCTCATAGGGCAGCTCGCCACGGCGGGCCAGAATGTCGTCGTGGAACGCCAGACAACCGGCAGCCCCCTCTTTGAGTTTCACCTCGGGACTAAGCGGCAGCCCCCACTCTTTGAGCTGATTGAGGCGACCAAAGTGAGAGCCACCGAGTTGCTCGCCGCCGACACCGACGCCGTAGGCGTAAAAGCTCAGGGGACGGCTGGCAGTGATACGTGAATCGAGCTGACGCAGGCTGCCGGCGGCGGCGTTACGCGGGTTGACGAACACCTTCTCGCCTGCGGCCAGTGCCTTGGCGTTCATCGCCTCGAAACCGGCTTTGGGCATAAAGACTTCGCCACGCACTTCCAACCGCTCGGGCCAACCAAAGCCCCGCAATGCGAGCGGAATGGCCTTGATGGTACGCACGTTCTCGGTGATCTCCTCACCGGTAGCGCCATCGCCCCGGGTCGCGGCCTGCACCAGCTGACCATTTACATAGAGCAGGCTCACCGCCAAGCCATCAAGCTTGGGCTCGCAGCAAAACTCGAAACGCACTTCACGCTTGAGGCGATCGCTCATCCGTTGTTCAAACGCCAGCAGCTCTTCGCTGCTAAAGACGTTGTCCAGACTCAGCATGGGGATCTCGTGACGCACCTGCCTGAAGGCAGTCAGCGGCTGGCCACCGACCCGCACGCTCGGGGAAGCCGGGGTTTTCAGCTCGGGGTGGTCGGCCTCCAGCGCGATCAGTTCGCGCATCAGACGGTCATATTCAGCATCCGGTACGGTCGGGTTATCCAGCACATAGTACTGATGACCATATTCGGTAAGCAGCTCACACAGTTGACGGTGGCGGGAGAGAATATCGCTCATGAAAAAGTCTCGAAGTGTGATTGAAAATCCGGCCCGGGGTAGAAACAAAAGTGCGGTACCTGGGTACCGCACTTTTATCTATTCGACCCGCATGGCGTATTAGTCGCGGCTGGCCTCGTAGGCAGCCAGTTCATGCCGGTAACGGGCAATAGTCTCGTCACTCAGCGGGCTGCGCTCCATATCGGTCAGCATGGCATCGAGATCGCTGGCCAGTTGATCGGCGGCCTGCAGCATGTCCTCGAAGGCAAACGCGGCGTTGCTGCGCAGCGGCAGCTGCATGAACAGGGAGACACCCGGCGTGGTGAACTGCTCCATCCGGTACGGGTTAAAGGTGCCCGGCTTGACCATGTTGATCATGGAGAAGAGCACTTCACCCTTGCCATTGGCATCTTCGTGACGGTGGAAGATATCCATCTCGCCAAATTTGAAGCCAAGCGCCATCAGGGAGGAGAGCAGAGTCGCCCCTTGCAGCTCATGCCCCGGACGGCCCATCAGGTTGATGACATAGACATCCTGCCAGATTTTTTCTACCGGCTGGGGAGCTGAGCGAGGTTTTGCAACGGGAGCCTCGTAGACGGGCTCTTCGTAAAGAGGTTCAGGTTCCACTTGGCGTGGCTGGGCCTTCACTTCAGGTTCAGTGGCTCGCACAGGCTCATTTCGCACACCAAAGGTGGGCGCTGTGGCATAAGCAGGCTCGATCAGCGGCTCGTCATCCTGAACAGGCATGACTGGCTCGCGCTGGGGACGTGAACGGTAGACCGGGGTACGGCGATTAACCTGAGCCGGTTTGCGTACCGGAGCGGCAGGCTCTTGCGCAATGACGTCAGGCAGCGGCTCATCAAAGCCCGGTTCCTCTTCTTCATAGGCAGGAGGCGGCGGAACCGGACGGGCAGCAGGCTTGCGCACGACGGGCGGTGGCAGTTCATCCTCATCATCTTCATCATCAAAGGCGGGCACGGCGGCACGGCGACCAAACTCCGGCTGAAGGCTCTCTTCACTGCGCAGCTTGGGCTCGGCACGGCGGCCACTGCTGACTACGCGCACCTGACCGATGCCATCGCTGTCGAAGGCGTCATCATCGCGGTTTCGCGATTTGGATTCCATCCGGCCAAGGGGTTTCTCTTTGATCGGTGCCTGACGATTCTTTCTGTTGCTCCACAACCCGTGAATGAGCAATGCCGCGATGGCAATACCGCCCAGGGCAACCAAGATGTAACGCAATTCCTGCATTAGCTGCTTCTCTTTCTAGTTTTGCTCAGCCAAAGCGACGGCTTCACCGATATCGACCGACACAATGCGAGAAACCCCGGGCTCTTGCATCGTGACGCCAACCAGCTGCTCAGCCATCTCCATGGAGACCTTATTATGACTGATGTAAACGAACTGTACTGTGCTCGACATCTCTTTGACAAGAGAACAGAAGCGACCGACGTTCACTTCATCGAGCGGTGCATCCACCTCATCCAGCAGACAAAAAGGTGCTGGGTTGAGTCTGAAGATGGCAAAAACCAGCGCAAGCGCGGTTAACGCCTTCTCCCCCCCGGAAAGCAGGGCAATGGTAGCATTCTTCTTACCCGGAGGTCTCGCCATGATGCTCACTCCGGCCTCCAAAAGATCATCGGAGGTAAGCTCAAGCCAGGCACTGCCCCCACCGAACACTTTCGGAAACAGGGATTTTAAATCTTCGTTGACCTTATCGAAAGTGTCCCGGAACCGTATTTGTGTCTCTTTATCAATTCTTTTAATGGCTTGGCTCAAGGTTTCCAGCGCTTGCTCGAGATCCTGACACTGATTTTCAAGATAGGTTGCCCGGGTTTTCGCCTCTTCGTACTCCTCCAGCGCCGCCAGGTTGATGGCGCCGAGCGCTTCCACTTGCCCCTCCAGAGTCTGGATCTCCTGCCGCAGCTTGCTGCGATCTGCAGCGATCAGCACCGCCTGATCGAGATCTACCAGTCGAACCCCCAGCTCTTCGAACTGCTCGTGCAGCCCCTGTCGACGGGTGAGGCTGCGTTCACGCTCAAGGCGCAGGGTTGCCAGCTTCTCTTGCAAGGTAACAAGCTGCTTGTGATCGGCTCTTCTGGCCTGTTCCAGCTCGGTCAGCTGGCGCTCCAGCTCCGCAAGCCGTTGATGGCAGGCGAGCTGCTGCGCCTCCAGATTGCGCTGCTCGGCAAGCAGGGGCGCCAGATCCGGCACTGCCTCGCTATCCGGCCCTTTCAGCCCGGCCAGCTCCAGCCCGAGCCTCGCCAGCTCCTCTTCACCCAGGGTAATGAGTTGGCGCAGATTGCCCAACTCCAGTTGCAAACGCTGGCAGGTCGCTTGTTGCTGCTCGCGGCGCACTCGCGCCTCATCGACCGCCCGCTCGCAGCGGGTCAGCTGCTCCTGCGCGACCTGCAACCCTTGTGTCAGCGGCTCCCCCTGCTCCTGCAACTCGGCAAGGCGCGCCTCATCGAGTTCCAGTTGTGCACGAGCGCTGGCCAGTCGCTCTGCCTCTTCGGCCTGCTCCTGATCAAGCCGGATCAGCTCTTCGCCGAGCTGACCGAGCCGCTGCAACCGCTCCTGCCGCTGACCCTGTTGCAGGCTCCAGGCTTCGCGCAGTTGTTGCCATTTCTGCTCTTGCTCGCGCAAGGTTCGCTGCGACAACTCATGCGCACTGGCAAGCTGGGCACGTCGGGCATCGGCAGCCACAAGTTGCTCGCTCAGCTGTGCCTGCCCCGCGGCAACCTTCTCCAGCTCGGTGTGCAACCGCTCACGCTCACCGAGCAGCGCCATGGTGCCGAGCGCCGCGCCCAGCCCCAGATCGGCCCAGTTTGGCCCCAGCCAGTCGCCAGCAGGAGTCAGTACCGACTCACCAGCCGCAAGGCTTGGCTGGCGGGCCAATGCGGCCTCCCGGCTCTCCACCAGCCAGATGGCATTGAGGAAGGCGGGAATGTGCTTGCCGCCCAGTTGCGCCGCCAGCGTACCGGCAACCGCCGGTTGTGCCGGGCCAATCCAGAGTCCCTCTTGCGCCAGATTGCACTCGTCCGCTGGCGTTGCGGTGAGCCAGCGACCCAGCACCTTATCGAGCGCCTGTGCCCACTCGGGGGCAACTTGCAACCGGTCGGCCAGAGTCACCCCCTCCATCTGTTCGCCGAGGATCTGATCCAGGGTCGCCAGCCGCGCCTCCAACTCCCGCTGCAGGCTCAACTGCTGGCCATGCTGCTGCTTGAGTTGTTCATGGGTGTGGACAGCCTGCGCCAGCTGCTCGGTCAGCTCGTCATTGGCCGCCCGCGTCAGCTCCAGCTCACCACTCAGGGCATCGAGGACCGGTTGCAGATCGTCGGCCTCTGCGCCGAGGGGGCCAGCGCGTTCATCTTCCAGCTTGAGGCGGGCCAGCCGGGTCTTGGCCTGCAGCTCCTGCAGGCCACCCAACCGGGTACGGGTCTGGTTGAGCTGCCCCTGCAACCCTGCCAACTGTTGCTGCCACTGCTGCTGGCGCAAGCGGGCCTGCTCCAGCTGCTCGCTGGCGTGCTGGCGAGCCTCCTGCTGCTCGGTAAGCAACTGCTCACACTGCTCCAGCCGAGCGCTCTCCTGCTCAGCGCGCAATACCCCTTCGGTCAGTTGATCCTGCTGGCTGGCCAGCTGCGCCTTGCGGGTGGCAATCCGCTCGCCCAGCGCCTCTGCACGGGCCTGCCAGTCGCGCCCCAGTTCACTCTGGTGCAGTTGCTGCTGTTCGAGACGGGCGATGGCCTGCCCGCCGAGAAAAATCTGTTGCTGACGGCTCGCCTGCTCGGCTTGCGCCTCTTGTCTGGCGACCGACAGGGTGACGTGGCGCCCCTCATCGGCGGTACGCTTGGCATCGAGCGCCGCCAGCGCCTGCTCGGCCTGCGCCAGCTCTGTTTTAGCCTCGCCAAGACGCGTCTCCAGCGCCCACAACTCGGAGCCAATCAGCTCGGCGCGAGCAGCGCGCGAACGACTCTTGAGCTGTTTGTAGCGCTCGGCCGTTTCGGCCTGGGCTTTGAGGTGGTCAAGGCGCGAACCCAGCTCGCCGCGAATATCGCCGAGGCGCTCCAGGTTATCCTGAGTGTGGCGAATGCGCTGCTCGGTCTCGCGGCGCCGCTCCTTGTAGCGGGAAACCCCGGCCGCTTCTTCCATAAAGAGCTTGAGATCGGCCGGACGTGACTCCACCAGTCGGCTGACGGTGCCCTGCTCGATGATGGCGTAGCTGCGGGGGCCAAGACCGGTGCCGAGGAAGAGGTCGGTCACATCTTTGCGGCGGCACTTCTGGCCGTTGATCTGATAGTGGTTGGAGCCGTCGCGCAGCACTTCGCGGCGCACCGAGATCTCGGTAAAGCGGCCGAACTCGCCGGGCACCCGGTTATGGGGATTGTCGAACACCAGCTCCACCGAGGCGCGCCCGTGCGCACTGCGATTGATAGAGCCGTTGAAGATGACATCGGTCATGTTCTCGCCGCGCAGATGGCGAGCGGAGCTCTCCCCCAGCACCCAGCGCACCGCGTCGATGACGTTGGATTTGCCACAGCCATTGGGGCCCACCACGGCGGTCATGTCTGCCGACAGTTCGATGCGGGTCGGCTCGACGAACGACTTGAAGCCGGCGAGTTTGATCAGTTTCAGACGCATGGCGACCTGTATCAGTGGCTAAATAAAGAGGAGGCGGGCAGGTGACTTTACCAAATCCAGACCCGGCTTTGTTTGTAATATGCAGGCATCATCCCCATTCATGCCCGATTTTTGGTCGCCACGGCACGAAATAAGGAATAGTCGGCGACTTTACCAAATCAAAGGCTTGTTTGTAATATGCTGGCAGTTCTCCCATGCATAGATGGAGCTCACATGAGCCAATCACCCCATATGGTCAAAGATTCAATCAGCGGTGCAGATTACTTTCTGCGCGGTTTTTCCCTTATTCGCCAACCGGGCATCCGCACTTTTGTGCTGATCCCCCTGCTGGTCAACTTCGTGCTGTTTGCCGGGGCCTTCTATGCCCTGCTACTGCAACTGGACGACCTGTTCGCCTGGCTCCATCAGCAGATCCCCGCCTGGCTCGACTGGCTGGACTATCTGCTGTGGCCCATCGCCCTCATCACCATCCTGGTGGTCTTCTCCTTTATCTTCAGCTCGGTTGCCAACTGGGTAGCCGCCCCCTTCAACGGCCTGCTGGCGGAGAAGGTGGAGCAGATCCTCACCGGCCAGCCCGCCAATGACAGCGGCATGCTGGATATCGTCAAAGATGTGCCACGCACCTTCGGCCGCGAATGGACCAAGCTGAAGTATTACCTGCCCAAGGCCATCGGCTGCCTGATCCTGTTTCTGATCCCTGTGGTTGGCCAGACCCTGGCGCCGGTGCTCTGGTTCCTGTTCAGCGCCTGGATGATGGCGATCCAGTATGTGGATTATCCGTTCGACAACCACAAGATCGGCTTCATCACCATGCGCGATGCCTTGAAGCAGCGCCGCGGCAAGTGCCTGAGCTTTGGCGCTTTGGTGACCCTCTTCTCCGCCATTCCGGTGGTGAACCTCTTTGTGATGCCAGTCGCCATCTGTGGCGCCACCGCCATGTGGGTCGATCACTACCGCAAGGAGCAGTTGGGGCGCTAACCCTTGAACATTGATTAGAAAAAGGCACCCGAAACGGTGCTTTTTTTGCATTTAGCATGAATTAAATTAATGCATGCATTCGATAGCTTGTCCCATATGACACGAGTTGGTAGGATTCTGGCCTTTCTCGTTCCCTGGGATATCTCATGTTACATGCACTCTTCTTGGTGGGCCTGGTGGCCGAAGGGATGACCGGCGCGCTGGCCGCGGGTCGGCGACGGATGGATCTGTTTGGTGTGGTGATCATCGCCTCGGCGACGGCCATCGGTGGTGGCACCATCCGCGATGTGCTGCTCGGCCACTATCCGCTGCTCTGGATTGAACATCCGGAATATGTGCTGCTGGTTGCCGCAGCCGCGATGGCGGGTGTGGTCTCCGCCCCCCTGATGCGCTATCTCGGCAAGCTGTTCATGGCCCTCGATGCCCTGGGGCTGGTGGTCTTCTCCATCTTCGGTGCGGCCCGAGCGCTGGATATGGGCCACGGCGCCGGTATTGCCTGCATCATGGCGGTGGTGACCGGGGTCTTTGGCGGGGTGCTGCGGGATCTGCTCTGCCAACGCATTCCGCTGGTGTTTCGTCGCGAGCTCTATGCAGCCATTTCGCTGATCACCGCAGCGCTTTACTGTCTGGCGCTGGATCAGGGCTTGCCGACCAACTGGGCGGCGTTCGGTTCTATCGGAATTGGCTTTGTACTTCGGCTGCTGGCGGTTCGCTTCAAGTGGGGACTGCCCACCTTCAACTATCAATACGCCACCCACTGAGTACGCCAGCTTCTGGCGAGGGGGGTTGGATTGCGAGCAACAAAAAAGCGCCCGAGTGGCGCTTTTTTCATGGACGTTCTGCGACTCAGTTAATCCCTTCCGAGCTGAAGAAGGTCGCCTTGTCGGCGATAAAGCGGATCTTGATGTTCTTCCCTTCCCCGCCCCAAAGGCAGCTGGTGGTGCCCAAGGCATCATCACAACGCTCCGCCTTGCCCAGAATGGTGCTGGCCTCGGCGTAACTCATCCCCATCTTCAACTGGTCATAATTTTCACGGTTGAGCTTGCTGCAACCGGTCAACGACAGGGCGATCAGGCCGCCAATCACTATCTTTTTCATCGCTATCTCCTCACTGGTGGGAAGAGCTTGGCAGCTTGCCAACCCCTTTACCAGCTGCGAACCGGGCCGGTATCGAGGTGAACGAAGTTGTCACGGGGATAGTAGCCGACCCCACCCACCTTGAGATTGAGGGCCGCCTTGCGCAGATGGGCCAGCTGAACGCCGGGGATCCGCACATCCACCGCCTGCCCCAGGGTGTGGTAACTGTGCTTGGCCACGCCGCGGCTCTTGTGACGCTTCTGGCGATTGGTGGCCGGTGCCCGATAACCGGAGATCAGCTGGATTTCGCTGCGCCGACCCAGCTTGTGCTGCAACAGGAACAGCTGATCAAACAGCTTCTTGTCGATGTTGAACACTTCGTTGCGCCGGTAATCGCGGAAAATGTGATTGAGCTCGGCCAACCCGTCGCTCAGATAGTGGCCATTTTCCCAATAGCTGGCGCGCACCCGCTCGCCGGTATTGAGATTGAAGAAACTGAGTTCACGCCCGGTGGTACTGCGGCTGGCCAGTGCAGGGAAGGAGATCAGCGAGCTGCCCAGCAGGCAACCGGCTCCCAGCAACAGGCGACGTCGACTTATCTCTTGTTCCAGCATAAGGGGTTCGTCCATCGCAGATTCAAGCGAAAAATAGTTGAATAAGATCACTGATTGAATGTGATACAGGCGCTTGAAACTACCCTCCGGCAGGGGGAGCTGTCAAACCTCAATCGCCCATAGAAAAGCCCGGCACAGGCCGGGCTTTTCACTCTGTGGCAGGGATCACAGCAGGCGGCTCTGGAAGCTGACCCGATCAAATCCGTAGATGTCGTTGCGCAGTTGCTGGCGACCATTTTCGTCGATCCAGCTGCTCCAATAGACGGTAAAGACCGGGATCGGCGTGGTGAGCGGCAACCATTTGGTCTGGCTCTCCTTGAGGATATTGGCCACCTTGTCCGGCTGATAGCGGGAATCTGCCAGCAACAGCTCGGCCAGATCGTCCGCATGTTCCACCCGGATGCAGCCCGAACTGAAGGCGCGTGCCCCCTGCTCGAACAGCGCCTTGCGCGGGGTGGAGTGCAGATAGATGGCGTCATTGTTGGGCAGGTAGAACTTGTAGCGTCCCAGGGCATTGTGATCACCCGGCTTTTGCCGCAGGCGATAGGGGAAACCGGCGGCCAGCGCCTGATGCCACCCCTCTTCGGTGAACTGCACCGGGTTGCCCTCGCTGTCGATCACCTCGAACTGCTCGCGACTCAGATAGGCGGGATCGCGCCCCAACTTGGGCAGGATGTCCTTGCTCAGGATGGAGCGCGGCACATGCCAGGAGGGGTTGAGCACGATGGAGCGAATTTCGCTGGCCAGAATGGGGGTGGCCCGCTGCTCCTTGCCGACAATAACCCGGCTGGTGAATACCTCGTTGCCGGACTCCACCACGCTGAGCCGATAGTCGGGAATATTGACCAGCACGTAGCGGCCACCGGCGAGCTGATCCACCAGATCACGACGCCACAGGTTGCGCAACAGCAAGCTGGCACGCACTTGCGGGCCGGTATTGAGCCAGGAGCGGGTCTGACGGCCGATGATACCGTCCGCGGTGAGCCCATGACGACGCTGGAACTGTTTGATGGCCTGCTCGGTATCACCATCGTAAATCTGATCACCATGGCTCGGAGCACTGTCGCCCAGCTCGTTGAGCATGGCGCGGATCTGACCGAGCTCGGCGGAGCTCTCTCCGGCACGCAGGGTCGGCATATCAAGGGTCGGCCACTTGCTGGCCATAGGCATCGCCAGCAGTTTGTGCACTTTTGCCCGCACCGCCTCGTACTCCGCCACCTGGGGGCGCAGGGATTTCACCTGGGTGAGCAGATCATCATCGCTGGGTTTGGTCACCACAGGGCGCTTCAAATCAAGCTTGAGGGTCTTCATCTGCTCGCGAGAGACCAGATCCATCCCTCGCCAGGCGTGCTGAAAACGGGCTAGCTTGGTAAAGACCTCGTCATAGATAGCACTGCGCTGCGCTGCCGGCGTAGCCTGCAGGCGCTTCCACAGCGTGAAAAAATCGGGGTGCAGCTGGGCCAGCACAGCTTCTTGCAACTGCTGTTCCAGCTCGACACGGGCCTGTTCGGCCTGACTGCCCTGATACCAGTCATGACGGGTTTCAGTCACCGCCACAACGACTTGAGCCTCTGCCGCGTGCACTAATCCGGCAGGCAAACAGCCAAACCAGAGCAGATTGGCAAGGGCCACCCAATACTTCATCCCCATGGATACCTCAAAACGATTGATGCACGTAGTCAAACACGACCATCAGGCCGCTCATGATGCGTGAATGGCTAACAGTTTGCTAGTTTCCTGGCGCATAGCGTCGCAAGATAATGTCATATTCGTCGCTGCGCTGGAATTCTGCCAAAACCTGGTTGAAACGCTGCAAAAATTGCGGAGATATGGTGCGCTTGCTCATCATGAAAAATCCCGGAGATTCATACACGACCATAGGATGATATGAGAACTGACTGCTCATTCCCTCCTTGCTCAACCCACTGGGAGTCGCCAGCATGTCACCGAGGAAGCCATCGATGCGCCCACGGGCCAGCTTCTCGTAATTCTGTTTGTCGCTCACCGCACTCACCTGGCCGGCATAGCGGCCGAGCAGAGCCATCACTTCATCACCATAAAAATACTCTTTGGTCACGCCGAGGGCGTAGCCTTTGGCGAGCCAGCTAGCCAGATCCTGCTCGGGGTAATGGCTGCCCTTGCGAACCCACAACAGTGTGCGACCCGGATTATAGGCATCTGAAAACCACGCATAACGGGTGCGCTCATCGTTGATGTTTGCCTCCATCGCCATATCGACCTCGCCTAACTTAACCTCCTGAAGTATGCGCTTCCATGGCAACTCCCTAAACTCGATCTCGCAGCCCATTCTGGTCAAAACCGCAGTGAGCACCTCGGCGGCATAGCCACGCACCTGAGCAGGATAGCTTTTATCGTGATAGTGATAGGGTGGCCAGTTATCAAAACCGGCCTTGATAGGTGCAGGACAGAGCGTGGAGGCTGAGAGAGATGAAATCCAGCCAAAGAACAAGCACGCCTGGAACATCCACTTCATGGGTCATCCTTGACGAAACGATGAATCATCATAATTCCTCCCCTGAAAAATGGCGATAGAGGCCGCATCACCGGCAGCATCTGTAAGAATATGACGCAGCAAATTACAGAAAACCTCTTTTTACCAGATAAAATCCTCCCATTACCATGGAGCCCTTGATTACCGTCAATGTTGTCATTAACAAAGAAAGTGCAATGGTGAACGCCTTGATGAGGGGTTGATTTGTGACCAAATATTTTTTTGTGATCCACTATGCTTTTTTTGCAATTGGATTAGCATATGCGCGACATCGGCCTACCAATTTATGTCAGGCATAGAGAGTGATATGACGTACAAAAAGTTTGGTTTTCTGACCGCCATCCTGGCACTGAGCGGTTTCTATCTTTATACCCTCTATCTGGCTGCTCACCCTAACGTGAGCCTGGCCTATCGCCTCTATTATCTGGAGGGTAAAACCCGTTTCTGGGAACACAACTCCAGCATGACCTATCAGCCCGGCAACGAGCTGAACCTGACCAAGCCGAGCCGTTTTCTCTCCAGCGAAGGCTGGGCCAAAAAACCGAGTGACGAAGGCACCCAGCTAAGTGGCAAAGGGGGACTCTATTTTGTGCTACCCAAACAAGCAGCAAAACCGGAACAGTTGACAGTCCATGCCCGCGTCAATAGCCCTGAAGCTGGTGCGCTACTGAAAGTGGCTCTTGGTCACGACTTCACTACTACCGTGAAACTGGCCAAAGCGGGTATCAATGAAATCCGGCTCAACCTGCCAGGAGATTCGCTCACGGCCGATCCCAAGCACCCCAATTTTCTGGCACTCTCGGCACCCACTCCCATCAATGTTCAGTCGGTGCGTTTGACTGTTGCCCAGTGATATGGGTCCCCGATAGCGTTTTATAAAAATAACCAGCCAATAAGGACGTTCTTATGTCGCATCCAGATTTTCGACTCTCTCTGGTTGTTCCCGTTTATAACGAGGAGGAGAGCATCGATGCCTTCATCAGCGCGATAGACAATGAACTGGCCCCGCTCAAAGACCAGCTTGAAATTGTATTCGTCAACGACGGTAGTCGTGACCGTACACGTGAGGTAGTCGAACAGGCAATCGCCCGTGACCCCCGCGTGACCCTGGTCAACCTGGCACGCAACTTCGGTAAAGAGGCAGCCCTGACCGCCGGTCTGCATCAGGCCAAAGGGGATGCCATCGTGCCAATGGACGTGGATCTGCAAGATCCCCCCGCCCTGATCCTGGAGTTCGTGAAACTGTGGCAGACCGGTGACTATGACACCGTCTATGGCATCCGCGTCGATCGTAGCGCCGATACCCCGATGAAGCGTCTGACTGCCGGTGGCTTCTACCGCTTCTTCAACGCCCTTTCCACCAGTACCAAGCTGCCGGAGAACGCCGGTGACTTCCGCCTGATAGACCGCCGCGTAGTAGAGGCGATCAAGCTGCTGCCGGAGCGCAACCGCTTCATGAAGGGGTTGTTTGCCTGGGCCGGTTTCCGTGCCGTTGGCGTCCCCTACGAGCGCCCTGCCCGTCACGCCGGTGAAACCAAGTTCAACTACTGGAAACTGTGGAACTTCGCCCTCGACGGCCTGCTCAGCTTCTCCAGCTGGCCGCTGCGGGTCTGGAGCTATGTGGGTGTCAGCGTCTCGCTGGTAGCCTTCCTCTATATCCTGAAAATCATCACCCAAGTAATCTTCTTCGGCATCGACGTGCCCGGTTACGCCTCCCTGATGTCCGTGGTGCTGTTCCTCGGCGGTATCCAGCTGTTGTCACTCGGCATCATCGGCGAGTACATCGGCCGCATGTTCGTGGAAGTGAAACAGCGCCCGGTCTACCTCATTGAAGGGGTCTATGGCCAGTATGCCAAGCAGGATGCGGCCAAACCGCAGAGCACAGAAAGCAATCCGCAAGAGCAGCAGGAGCAGGCGCCTCAATGATCTCCCGCGAGGAATTCTGGCGGCTGGTACGTTTCGGCTTTGTCGGCGGGGGGGCTACCCTCGTCGACCTTGGCACCTCCATCGCACTGTTTCATACCTGGCCCACCATCTCGGAGCACCTGGTTACCACACTGGCTTTTGCCATAGCGTTCTGGTTTTCCTTCTTTGGTCACCGCTACATCACCTTCCAGAAGCAGGGAGCCGCCAGCAAGTTTCTGCTGGTCGCCCTCTTCTCGCTTGCGGTGCGTAACCTGATCCTGAGCGGCCTGCTGTTTGCGGGGCTCTCCGGTCTGCTGCCGGTGGTCATCGCCACCCTGACCGTTACCGTCCTCACTTACGTTCTCTCTCGCGTCTGGGTTTTTGCCTGATGAATGATATGACCAATACTGCCCCGCTAACCGGGGCTGCACTCCCCTATCGCCCGTCACTACGCATCAGCGGTCGTGACTGGCTGATGATCATCGCTGCCTTCATGCTGAGCCGGGTGGCGCTGTATGGCATGGGCTACTTCGGTGTCCAGCTCTATGGTTCCCCCGACATAGGCCCGCTGCAGGCCTATTGTCAGTTCGACTGCGTCTGGTTCCAGCGCATCATCGAGAACGGCTACGATCTCTACCCGCGCTGGCTGAGCAAGGGCAATGCGGCCAACTGGGCCTTTATGCCGCTCTATCCGATGGTCTCCGGTGCCATCTCCAACCTGTTCAATGTCGAGAGCCTGATCGGCCTCATCATTGTTACCAATATCTCCTTCTTCGCCAGCCTGCCGCTGATGCTGCTGGTGTTGCGTCAGCTCAAGCTGGGGGACGATACCGCCCGCTTCGGCGTCTGGCTGCTCGCCTTCTCCCCCTTCTCCGCCTACTTCGTCTCCGGTTATACCGAGTCGACCTTTATGGCGCTGATGCTGGGGATGTTCCTGTTCGCCTATCGGGAGCAGTGGCTGATGGTGGCCGTGCTGGGGGTCTGTATCTCCGCCACCCGCAACCTGGGGGTGATGATGGTCTTCCCGGTGCTGATCCTGGCGCTGCAGGCCTACGGCTGGCGGGAATTTTTCCGCTTCACCGAGCGCGCCTTCAAGGTGGTGTTCACCCTCTGGATGATCCCGTTTGGCCTGTTTGCCTACATGGTCTACCTCTATCACCTGACCGGCGATGCCTTTGCCTTCAAGCACATTCAGGTGGCTTGGGGTCGCTATATGGACAGCCCGCTGGACTGGTGGCTGAGCGGTTTCGAGCTGGGTGGCCGCAAGGCTTACCTCTCCATCATGGTGATCTTCGGCTGGTGCCTGAACGGCTACCTGTTCAGCCAGAAACGCTGGGCTGAAGCGACCCTGATGTTCATCTGCTGCACCATCCCGCTGATGACCGGCCTCAACGCCATGCCGCGCTACATGTTCGGGCTCTACCCGACCCTGCTGGCCATCATTCTGCTGACCCATCGCTGGCCCGCCATCCGCCCTGCTGTGCTCTGCATCAGCGGCATGGTGGCCTCCTTCATCGCGGTGGCCTTCGTCAACTTCAAGTTCTTCACCGTCTGATGTGACGACGATGCCTGACACACCAAATGCCGGTCACCTGACCGGCATTTTTTATGGCCACTATTTTTATCGACAGAGCGTCCCATCTCCTCTCCGTCACACTTTCCGCGGCTTGAAAACGTAACCATTTGAACTGATGTCACAAATCGGCATTTTGCCGATCCAAGGTGCGCTTTGCTGCTCCTAGAATGGGCCCTTGTCCGAACTGCCCTGCTCAAGGAATGGCTTATGCGTCGTGCTCAAAACTTATCCCCCCTCTTGCTAGCCCTGATGGCCGCCCCGCTGTTCACCCAACAGGCGATGGCCGCCCCCGAGGTTCACCTCTATGTGGATGGTCAGCCGGTGGCAACTCCGATCGCGCTGGACAAAGGGGCGGTCGAGCTGACCCACACCCTTGCCAAGGGGAGCCACCAGATCCGCATCAGCGACGCAAGCAACAGTTGCGGTACCAGCTTTGGCCCGAGCGAGAGCAAGCCGCTCCCCTTCGGCACCGCCCAACCCATGGACAAATGCAGTAAGGATCAAAGCTTTACCCTGCGGGTGATGCTGGCAGGGGAGTATCAGTTCACCTTCAACCCGGATACTCCCAGCCTCAAGGTGTTGCGGGCGACCAAGAAGAGCGAATTCAAACGCCAGCCACCAGAAGAGCCCTGCATCAGCTGGGATGGCGGCCCGGTCACTGTATCCCTGAAAGGGGTCTGGCCAGACGGTACCCGACTGAGGGATGCCTACTCAAAACAGGAGGCGGTGGTCAAACAGGGCAAACTGACCCTGACCCCGAGTAAAGAGAGCGGCGGCCTGCTGCTGCTCGAGCCGGTCAAGGCAGCCAAGCCAGCACCGTTCAGCTGGGATCAGGCGAGCGTCTATTTTCTGCTGACCGATCGCTTCCACAATGGTGACCCCGCCAACGACCACAGCTTCGGCCGCCAGAAGGATGGACAGGATGAGGTGGCCACCTGGCATGGCGGTGACTTCAAGGGACTGACCGAGAAGCTCGACTACATCAAGAGCCTCGGCATGAACGCCATCTGGATCACCCCCATGGTGGAGCAGGTGCACGGCTTTATTGGCGGTGGCGAGCAGGGCAACTTCCCCTTCTACGCCTACCACGGCTACTGGGCGCTCGACTTCACCAAGATTGACCCCAACTACGGCGATGAAGAGAGTCTGAAAACCCTGGTGGATGAGGCCCACAAGCGCGGCATGCGGATCATCCTCGACGTGGTGATGAACCACGCCGGTTACGCCACCCTCGCCGACTTGCAGGATTTGGGGCTCACCGAGCTAACTCAGAACAGCAGCAAACTGCCGACCGTCTGGAACCAGTGGCGTCCGAGCGGTGGCCTCAACTGGCATGGTTACAACCAGTTCATCGACTATCAATCACCCGCGTGGAACAAGTGGTGGAGCGGTGACTGGGTGCGCGCCGGTCTGCCCGGCTACCCGCAGCCCGGCACCGACGATGTGACCGGTTCGGTGGCGGGGCTGCCGGACTTTCTGACCGAATCGGCCAAACCGGTAGGGCTGCCGCCGTTGCTGGCGGCGAAAAAAGATACCAAAGCCAAGGCGCTGCCCAACGCCACCGTGAGCGACTACCTGATAGCCTGGCACACCGACTGGGTGCGCCGCTTTGGCATCGACGGCTTCCGCGCCGACACCGTCAAGCATCTGGAGCCCGAGGTGTGGGCCAAGCTCAAGCAGGCGGGCACCGCTGCGCTCAAGGAGTGGAAGACTGCCAACCCGGGCAAGGCCCTCGACGATCTGCCCTTCTACATGGTGGGTGAGGTGTGGGATCACGGGGTGGCCAAGGATTTCTGGTATCAGAACGGTTTCGACTCCCTGATCAACTTCGACTATCAGCGCGAGTTCGCACTGTCACAGGCCCAGTGCATGGCCAGCGCCGAGCCCACCTATGCCAGCTACGCCAGTCGCATCAATCAGGATCCCGAGTTCAACGTGCTGAGCTACATCAGCTCCCACGACACCAAGTTGTTCTTTGGCGACTATCAGGATGTGCCGCTACAGCGCCGGGTCGCCAACAGCTTTATGCTGCTGCCGGGTGGCATCCAGATCTACTACGGCGACGAGTCCGGCCGCGGGCTGGCCAAGGATGGCGGGGTGTTCGATCAGGCCTTGCGCTCGGATATGAACTGGCAGGAGCTGACCAGCGGCGACAAGGCTGAGCTGGTCAAGCACTGGCAGCAACTGGGCCAGTTCCGCGCTGCCCATCCGGCCATTGCGGCAGGCAGCCACCAGAAACTCTCGGATGCCCCCTACGCCTTCGTGCGGGAGAAGGGGGATGACAAGGTGGTGGTGGTCTTTGCCGGTCGGCAGAAGTAACTCTTGGGCCATATATACCAGCAACAGAGAGGGGAGCCACTGGCTCCCCTCTCTCGTTTATCTATCTGCCAAGGCTCACTGTGACTGGCACGCCGCCACCGGCCACTGCAACCGCGCCTTGAGCAGGGTCTCCTGCCACAGAGGCCAAGAGAGCAGCGCCTGCTGATAGACTCCCGCCTGACCGGGCAACAGGATGCCGTAGCTGGCCAGCCGATAGGCCATCACCGCATAGAAGGCATCGACAATGCCTGCCTCGCCAAAGTAGAAGGGGCCCCGCGTCTGCGACCAGATCTCCTGCAAACGGGCCAGCTCACCGACCGCCTCCACCGGGGGATCGATACGGGTTGGCGCCCCAAGAAAGAAGGGGAGCAGAGAACGGATCTGCCGAAATCCTGCATGCAACTCGGCGCAGAGGCTGCGAGCCTGTGCCCGCTCGGCCAGCGAAACAGGATAGAGCTGGCGGTCGGGACAGAGCTCGTGAACATATTCGGCGATGGCCAGCGAGTCGTGAACCCGCACGCCATCGTGTTCGAGCCAGGGCACCAGACCGGCCGGTGCCAGCCGCTTGAGCCGCGCCAGCGACTTGGCATCCTCCAGATCGAACACCTGCTCCTGCCACGTCAGCCCGCTCATGGCGAGCACCAGTGCCGCCCGCATCGCCCAGGTGGAGCCGGAGCCCACCGCCAATACCAAGGATCCCATCTGTTGCCTCCTGCATGAGTTGCCTGCGACCGGCCTGTCTGCCCTTGATAGCAAAACATCCGATGGTCGCTTCACATTTGCGCACCGGCGGGTTTGACCCTCTTGGTGAGCGATGCTAGTTTGATTTTTCAAAACAATCAGTTAGCAACAATGTGAGCCATTAACCGAAATATGGACAGCCAATTTACCATCGTCATCGCAGATGACCACCCCCTGTTTCGGGGCGCCCTTTACCAAGCGGTGCACATGGCCATCAACGACGCTCAATTGCTGGAAGCGGACTCCATCGACAGCCTGACCAGCCTGCTCGGCGAGCACCCCGAGGTCGACCTGTTGCTGCTCGATCTCAAGATGCCCGGAGCCAATGGCTTCGAGGGGCTGGCCCACCTGCGCGGCCAGTATCCCGACCTGCCCATCGTGGTGGTCTCCGCCTCGGAAGATGCGGCCATCATCCAACAGGTGTTGCGGCTTGGGGCGCTCGGCTTTATTCCCAAGTCGGTACCGATGAAGGAGCTGGTCAACGCCCTCAATACGGTGATCGGGGGGGATAACTGGGTGCCGGAAGGCATCTCGCTCCATCCCGAATCGGAAGATGGCCCCGATTTCGCCAGCAAGCTGGCCAGCCTCACCCCCCAGCAATACAAGGTGCTGATCATGCTGCGCGATGGCAGCCTCAACAAACAGATCGCCTGGGAGCTCAACGTCTCAGAAGCCACCATCAAGGCCCATATCACCGCCATCTTCAGAAAACTGGGGGTCAAGAACCGCACTCAGGCGGTTATCGCCCTGCAACAGCTCGATATCAAGGAGAACTGACCCCCGCGCGCAGTGACACGCGGGAGACGACATAGCCAGCCATGCTGGCTATTTGTTGCTCGACAATTAGCACGATCGTACTTTATGCTGCCAGCGCCAACGAGGAGAGAGTGATGAGCAAGGGGCGCCTGACCCGGGAAACCATTTTGCAGACTGCCTTCGAGCAGGCGAGCCAGCAAGGGCTGGAGAGCCTGACCATAGGCTCGCTGGCCAGCGCCTGCGAGATGTCGAAAAGCGGCCTGTTTGCCCACTTTCAATCCCGCGACAATCTGCAGATCGCCGTGCTGGAGTACGCCGCCGAGGTGTTCCGGCTGCGGGTGATCCAGCCGGTACGCCAGCAGGAGCACCAGAGCCAGCACGACAAGCTGATCGCCCTGCTGCGTGCCTGGCAGACTTGGAACCACTGCTTAGCCGGACGCTGCATGTTCCTCGACGCCTGGACCTCGGTGCAGGATGGCCATGAGCAAGCGAGCCCTGTACAACAAGCCGCTCGGCAACTGGTGCGCTTCTGGCTCGACTATCTGGCCCGTCAGGTGGTGCAGGGGCAGGCCGCAGGCGAGTGGCGACAGGAGATGGATCCCTGGCGCGCCGTTTATCGCCTCTATGGCCTCTATCTGGCGGATCAGGTGTTCAACGATCTCGAACTGTGTCAGGATCCGGCCCGCCACTTCTGGCCCGAAGTGGACGCTCTGCTGAGCAGCTGGCGCTGATGTTTTGGCATCCGTTCAACACGAATTTTTAAAAACCAACAAAAAAGCACGACCGTTCGCACATAAAAACCACAGGATGACCATGAGCAGCAAGATCTACTTCAACACCCGCCGCTTCAGCCCGAGCAAATGGCTGCTGGGGATAGGCACCCGCTTACACCACAGACTCGCCCCCACCCATGCCAAGCGCACCGCCAGCAAGTTGCTGCTCACCCCCCAGCGCAACCAGCGGGATGACCACGAACCTGCCGGTCTGGTGAAGCAGGCCGTCCATACCAGCGAAGGGGTATTGATGAGCTATCGGCTCGGTCAGGGGCCGCAGTGGCTGCTGATGCACGGCTGGTCCGGCAGCGCCAGCCAGTTCTATCCGCTGATGAGCCATATCGCCGCGCAGGGTTTCACCGCCATTGCCTACGATCATCCGGCCCACGGCCAGAGCGCAGGCAACACTGGCCACCTGCCCCGTTTCGTGCGCGCCTTCGACGAGCTGGCAGCAAAATTGGCCAGCGAAACAGGTCCGCTGCACGGGGTTATCGCCCACAGCATGGGGGGCGCCGTCACACTATCCAGCCGTCAGGCGGGTATCGATACCCTGCCGCTGCTGTTGATTTCGCCGGTGCTCGACTATGTGCCCCAGCTCTACGGCATGGTGGCACGTTCCGGCTACTCCATCCGGCTGTTCGATGCGGTGGTCAAGGAGATTGAGCAAGAGTACCAGCACCCCTTGAGCACGGTCGATCCACTGGGTCGCCTCGCCAGTCGCAGCGGCGCGGCGATAATCGTGCACGACGAGGAGGACAGATTTGCCCCGCACGGCGATTCCTTGCGGGCCAGTCAGGATGGTCATACCCGGCTGGTGAGCACCCGGGGTCTGGGCCATGGTCGCATCCTCGCCAGCGCCCCGGTATTCGCCGCCTTCGATCAGCTGGCTCGACCGGAAAATCCTCACCGCGCCCTTTGACATGGGGCCATGAAAAAAACGGGCCAGCGCCCGTTTTTATATTTGATACAGCGCCTTATAGTTAATTTGTCAGTGGGAACATTCTTGTCAGAACACGATAAGGCGCCAGCATATGGCCAGACCCAATACAGCGTTGTTGCTCACCGGTGGCGGTGCTCGTGCCGCCTATCAGGTCGGTGCGCTCAAGGCGATTGCGGAGCTCTACCCGCGCAATCTCGGCATCCCTTTTCCCATCCTGTGCGGCACCTCGGCGGGGGCCATCAATGTCACTGCACTGGCCTGCTACGCCTCCTGCTTCCATCTGGGGGTTCGCAAGCTGGAGTGGGTCTGGCGCCGTTTCGAGACTCACCACATCTTCGATTTTCACCCCGGGCGACTGCTGTGGCGGTTGTTGTACGAAGGGTCGGCGGGGCTGATCAATCCCCACACCAACCACGCCTTTCACCTGTTTGACAACGCGCCGCTGCACCGCCTGCTGGATCAGCTCATCGACTATCACCGCATCGATGACAACATCCTCTACGGCAGTCTGGAGGCGCTGGCCATCACGGCGTCGGATTACGATGACGGTCTCTCCACCACCTTCTTTCAGGGGCGGGCCGAGCACCATCCGTGGGAGCGGGCGAGACGGCGCGGGGTGCGCACCGTGCTTACATCGGAGCATCTGCTCGCCTCCTCGGCACTGCCCTTCGTTTTTCCGGCCACCCGGATCGGCGAGAAGTTCTACGGCGACGGCTCCATCCACCAGCTAAGCCCACTCAGCCCCGCCATCCATCTGGGGGCGGAGCGGATCCTGCTGATCACGCTCGATCCGCCGGCACACTCAGCACCGACCCATCACCACGGCCACCTCACCAGCTCCAATATCGCCAGCCATCTGCTCGATACCGTCTTTACCGACACCCTCAACTCCGATCTGGAGCGACTGTGGCGCATCAACCAGACACTGGATCTTATCCCGCTACGGGAGCGCAACCGTCTGCAATTGAAACGGGTGGAGACCTGTGTGCTGAAACCGAGTCAGGATCTCGACACCATCGCACTGGCCTACCTGCGCAAACTGCCGCTAAAGTTGCGCCGCCTGTTGCGGGTGCTGGGCGTGAAGGGGGATGAGACCAGCAGTCTGGCCAGCTTTTTGATGTTCTATCCGGGTTATTGCCAGCAGCTGATCAAGCTGGGCTATCAGGACACCCTGAGGGAGCGGGAGCGGGTCGTCGCCTTCCTCGATATCGAAGGGCTACCAAAAGAGCGGGAGTAAAGGACGCGGCCGATGAGTGCGAGGGGGCTCAGCGCCCCTCCAGCAAACGCTGCTCCGCCTGCTCCATCGCCACCACGGTGCCAAACAGGATCAGTCGATCGCCAGCCGCCAGCACCAGCTCGGGTCTGGGTTCCAGACTCTGATCCCCGCGCTGCACCTCCTTGATCCGCACCTCATCGAGCGGCAGCTCGCGCACTTCACGGCCTACCGCCCACGCCTGATCGTGCAGCAACAGCGGATGGAGGCGTTCGAGCAGCTGATCCGCTTCCAGATTGCTGGCGCTTTGATCCCCCCAGTAGAAGCCGTGCAGAAAGCGATATTGACTGCTGCGCTCCAGCTCCATCCGGCGGATCACCCGACCGATGGGGATATCGCAATTGAGCAGCAGGTGGGAGACCAGCATCAGGGCCCCCTCCTGGGATTCGGGGATCACCTCAAACGCCCCCGCCTGCTTGTACTGCTCCAGAAAACTGTCATCCCGGGTACGCACCAGCACCTTGAGATCCCCCGCCAATTCGCGGATCAGTGCCAGCATCGCCTCCACCCGCTTGCGATCATCGAAGGTGATGATCACCAGCCGCGCCCGCAGCAGCCCGGCGGCCAGCAGAATATCGCGGCGGCTGGCATCGCCGAAGGCCACCTGCTCCCCCGCCAGCTTGGCCTCGCTCACCCGCTCCGGGTCAAGATCGAGGGCCAGAAAGGGGATCTCCTCGAGCTTGAGAAAGCGGGCACAGGTCTGCCCCGCCCGGCCAAAGCCGGCGATGATGACGTGCTGGTTTTTGCTCAGGCCCGACTGGGCGACTTCGGAGCGAGTCAGCAGCGCCGGATCGGTGAGGCTGCGAGCCAGCGAATGGGCCTGGGTCACCAGCCAGGGGGTCATGGCGATGGAGATGATGCCGATGCCGATCAGCAGGGAGACCAGTTGCTGATCCAGCAAGCCGTGGTGGAGCGCCAGCGCCAGCAGCACGAAGCCGAACTCCCCCACCTGACTGAGCATGATACCGGCGGCCATGCTGTCGCGCTTGCGCTCCCCCATCAGCCGCCCGGCCAGCAGCACCAGAAGAGATTTGCACAGCACCAGCAACACTACGCAGATCAGTACCTGCCACCATGCCCGCGCCACCAGCTCCCACTCCATGGCCATGCCGATGGTGATAAAAAAGAGCCCCATCAACACGTCGCGAAAGGGCTTGATGTCTACCTCAAGCTGATGACGGTAGTGGGACTCCCCCAGCATCATCCCCGCCAGAAACGCCCCCAGCGCCATCGACAACCCCAGCGAATGGGTCATGTAGGCAGCCAGCAGCGCCACCAGCAGGGCACTCAGCACGAACAACTCGTCGGAGCGGGCTCGCGCCACCTCGTGAAACAGCAGCGGCAGCAACCACTTGCCCACCGCCAGCAGAGTGAAGAGAGCAAACAGCCCCTTGAGGGTAGCCCAGGCGATCTCGGCGGCCAGCGCACTCCCCTGCACTTCCGGCTGGGCGAGGATGGGGATCATCACCAGCAGGGGCACCACCGCCAGATCCTGAAACAGCAGCACGCTCACCCCCAGCTGGGCGCGGCGGGTATGGAGCTGCTTCTGCTCGCCAAGCTGCTTGATCACCACCGCCGTCGAGGAGAGTGCCAACGTTCCCGCCACCACCAGCGACTGGGCCAGACCCAGCCCCCACCACCAGCCGATGGCGAAAAAAAGCAGTGACGTGAGCAGCACCTGCAACATCCCCACCCCCAGCACCAACCGGCGCATCGCCAGTAGTTTCGGCAAGGAGAACTCCAGCCCCAGCGAGAACATCAGAAAGACGATCCCCAGCTCGGCAATGGTCTGCATGATCGACTGGCCGGTGATCACCGCCAGCCCGTGGGGGCCGAGCAAGACGCCGGCAATCAGGTAGGCGAGGATCACCGGCAAGCCGAGGCGCCGGAAAGTTGCCACCAGCAGGACGGCGGCGAACAGCAGGATCAACAGGTCGGTGTACAAATTTTCCTCTCCTTTTATCGACTTAAGCTTAGTCAGCCGATCTGGCGGGCAGGAAAGATATATTGGGCATGCCAATTGCAGGGAGGAGACAGTAGTCAGGTGTTACAGGTGGAAGACCATGGAAAATACGTCGTCACTTAATGGCTTTAGCCATGGCATCGAGCAGTGGGTTCGCCAGATGGAGCGGCTCACGCCGTTGCCCAGCGTTGAACGCAACCAGTTGCTCGAGCAGTTGTTGGGGCAGAGCGATCTCGGCGGTCTGCTGACAACTTTTGCCGATCGTGCGGCAAGAATTGTCAGGATCCACGGTCTCTACCTCGATTGTGGCCAGCCCCATGTGCTGATCCAGCACCCGCCGCTGGCCACCCTCAACCTGCACAACTATCCGTTCGAGCTGCGCGGTCAGCATGGCCAGCTGCTCGGCCAGCTCCACTACGAGCTGGAACATCCGCTGAGCGGCAGCCAGCAACGGGTACTGATGCAATACCATCAGCTGCTCTGCCTGCTGCTGCCCCTCTATCTGCGGCTGGAAAAACTGGATCAGCTGGTCCGGCTCGATCACCTGACCGGCCTTGGCAACCGCTCCTACTTTGACGAGGCTATCGGTCGCGCCATCGAGCAGCACAGCCGCGAGCCCCACGGTCTGGTGCTGGTGCTGCTGGATCTCGATCGCTTCAAGCAGATCAATGACACCTGGGGTCATCCGGTGGGGGATCTGGTGCTGAGCCGCTTCGCCCAGCTGCTCAAGGGGTGCATCCGCAGTACGGATCAAGCCTTCCGGCTCGGGGGAGATGAATTTGCCCTGCTGCTGCAACCGGCCGACCCCGAGGCGTGGCGCCCGGTCTGGCTGCGACTGCAGCATATGTTGATGACCAACAAGGAGCTCAGCACCTTCTCGGTCGGATGCAGCCTTGGCGCCGCCAGCTGGCAATCCGGGGTCGATGTGCCGAGCCTCTACGAGGCGGCCGACAGTCACCTCTACGCCCGCAAGAAAGCAGGCAAGGCCAGCCCTAACGAATAATCCCGAACTCTTCTTTGCTCCGGCACATGCGCACCATGTGACCGGAGCTTCTTTTTTTGGGGTCCCCGCTCACACCGATCACCTCAGGAAAGATCATGCTCGGGCAGGATGGGGGCTGCACCGCTCCCCTGCCAGTGGCACACCAGCCCGGCCCCCTGCGCCATAAAACCTTCGCAGACAAAGAGCCCCACCACCGCCGCCACCTGCTCGCCATAGTAGAGGATGGGAATGCGCCCCCGCTGCCACGAAGGCACGCCATACTCCTGCAGCAGCTTCTTCATCCGCCGACTACCGCTTCGCCCCACCGGTTTGAGGGGGATCCCGGGCACCACCTGAAAACGCACCGAGAGCGGTTCGTCCGCTCGGGGGGCACGCAACAGTCCCTCGCCGTGCTCCGCCATGCGCACCACCAGCTCACCCAAACCGTCCGGCAGGGGCAGCGGCTCACCCACGGTCAGCGGCAATACCTGATGACAGGGTTGCAGGTCAGGGCTCACCAGATAGAGTCGCTCCTGAAAACGGCGGCAGCTCTGGCGCCCCCAGTTGAGCTGGGGATTGGCATCGCCGCGCGCCAGCACTACCTCCTGCCACAGTCGGGCAAGCTGTTCACGGGATGGCATCTCCCCCCCCTGACGGCGGATCCAGTAGCGCAGCAGGTTGTTGCGCCGGGTGGGTGAAAGGGCGTGCAGCGGGCCGATATGGAGCGCCTCCCCCTCGCCCGCCAGCTGCCAGTCGCTCTCGGCAAGCTCATCCAGCAGCGCCTCCTGCTCGGCGCACAGGGCCATGCTGCGCGCAGCGGTCTGGGCCATGGCTGGCCAGCGCGCCTTGAGCTGGGGGATAAGCGTCTGGCGCAAAAAGTTGCGGTCATAACTCACGTCCAGATTGCTCTCATCCTCCACCCAGCCAAAGGGGAGGCTCGCCGCCGCCTCGGTCAGCTCGGCGCGACTCATATCGAGCAGCGGCCGCAGCAGCAGGCCGCCGGCAAAGGGCTGGCTTGGCAGGATCCCCGCCAGCCCGCGCAGACCGGCGCCGCGCTTGAGGGCCAGCAGCAGGGTCTCCAGCTGATCGTCCTGATGGTGGGCTGTGAGCAGCCACTCCCCCTCCCGCATCCGGGCGGTCAGCCGCTGGTAACGGGCGGTACGGGCCTGCGCCTCCAGACTCTCGCCATTGCCACGGGCCAGTGTTACCCGCTCGACCAGCAGCTCCACCGCCAATTGCTGACACACGGCTTCACAATGAGCGACCCACTCATCGGCATGGGGACTGAGGCCGTGGTGCACGTGCAGGGCGCGAAGCGGCAGGCCGTGCTCGCGGGCATAGTGCGCCGCCAGCACCAGCAGCAGGGTGGAGTCGAGGCCGCCACTGAAGGCCACCAGCAGACCGGTGGAACCTTCCGGCGCTGGCATAGTCAGACAAAAGCGAGAATAAAGATGAGAAATCATAGGCTTCCCCAAAACGGACCGGCCGATCTTAGCAGAGTCGGACTTATCAAGCTGCAACCCTGCTGCTAGAGTGAGGCTCGCCCGCCCTCTCCACCAGGCTGGCCGCAAGGCGGTCGCACAACTGATTGGAGCAAGGAAGATGGGCAGGGAAGCAAACAATCGGAATTGGAATCAAACAAGATGAACAATAAGAAAAGCTTACTGGCCGGCCTGATTGGACTGGCACTGCTGGCTGGCTGCAGTCAGGCACCGCAAGACTCCCCCAAACACTCCGGGCTGGCGCTGGCCAATATGGACACCCAGGTCAAACCCGGCGATGACTTCTTCCGCTACGTCAATGGCAAGTGGCTCGCCACCGCCAAGATCCCTGACGATCGCCCCGCCGATGGCGCCTTCTACATGCTGCGGGACAAATCCCTCGCCGATGTGCGGGTGCTGGTCGAGGGGCTGGCCAAGCAGGAGGCCGCCACCGGCACGCCGACCCAGCAGATCCGCGATCTCTACGCCAGCTATCTGGATCAGGCAGGCCGTGACGCCAGGGGGCTCACCCCGCTGGCACCGGCGCTGGCCGATATCGATCGGATCGGTGATCAGGCCGCACTGGCCCGCGCCTTTGCCCAAAGTGGCCGCATGGGCGGCGGCGCGCCGTTCGGCATCTGGATCGACGCCGATGCCAAGTCCCCCGACCGCTATGCGGTTTACCTCTATCAAGGTGGACTGGGGCTGCCGGATCGGGACTACTACCTCAAGCAGGATCCCGAGAGTCAGGCCCTGCGCCAGAAGTACCAGCAGCATATCGCCGCCATGCTGAGCCGCCTCGGGGAATCTGACCCGAGCGGCAAGGCCAAACGGATTCTGGCCCTCGAAACCCGGCTCGCCACCATCCAGTGGGACAACGTCGCCCTGCGGGATCGGGAGAAGAACTACAACAAGCGCCCCGCCAGCGAACTGGCACGGCTCGCCCCCCACCTCGACTGGCAGGCCTATCTGAACGCCGCGGGCATTGCTGGTCAGCCGGATCTCATCATCGGCCAACCGACCTATCTGAGCGCGCTGGATCAGGTGATCGCCCAGACTCCCATCGCCGACTGGCAGGCCTACCTCAAGTGGCAACTGCTGACCGACTACGCCCCCTATCTCGACAGCGAGACCGACCGCGCCAACTTCGCCTTCTACGGCACCACATTGAGCGGCACGCCCAAGCAGCGCGCCAGCTGGGAGCGGGCGCTCGGGGTTCTGAACGATCATCTGGGTGAAGCGGTCGGCCAGCTCTATGTAGCCCGCTACTTCCCGCCTGCGGCCAAGGAGCGGATGGAGCAGCTGGTGGAGAACCTGCGCACCGCCTACGGCCAGAGCATCAAAGAGCTCGACTGGATGTCGCCCGAGACCAAGGCGCAGGCCCTCGAGAAGCTGGCCAAGTTCCGCCCCAAGATCGGCTACCCCGACAAGTGGAAGGATTACAGCGCCATCACCATCAAACCGGATGATCTGGTGGGCAACCTGCAACGCTCGCAAGCCTTTGAATACGCAGACAGTCTGGCGCGCCTCGGCAAGCCGGTCGACCGGGACGAGTGGCACATGTCGCCGCAAACGGTGAACGCCTACTACAACCCGAGCAACAACGAGATCGTCTTCCCGGCGGCCATTTTGCAGCCCCCCTTCTTCGACATGACGGCGGATGATGCGGTCAACTACGGCGCCATCGGCGGGGTCATTGGTCACGAGATGGGCCACGGTTTTGATGATCAGGGGGCCAAATCCGATGGTGACGGCATGATGCGCGACTGGTGGACACCGCAGGATCTCAAGGAGTTTCGCTTTCGCACCAGCCGGCTGGTGGCCCAGTACAACCGCTTCGAGCCCATCAACGGTCAGTTCGTCAACGGCCAGTTCACCCTGGGGGAGAACATCGGCGATCTGGGCGGCCTCACCATAGCCCACAAGGCCTACGAGCTGTCGCTGGATGGCAAGGAGGCGCCAGTGCTGGATGGCTTTACCGGCGAGCAGCGCTTCTTCCTCGGCTGGGCGCAGGTGTGGAAAGGGATGTATCGTCCCGAGCTGATGCAGATGCTGCTGCGCTCCGACCCCCACTCGCCGCCCGAGTACCGGGTCAACGGCGTGGTGCCGAACATTCCCGCCTTCTACGAGGCATTCAACATCCAGCCGGGGGACAAGCTCTATCTGCCACCCCAAAAACGGGTGAAGATCTGGTAATGCACGCCTCTTGTGAGGCATAACAGAGGGGCAGATGCCATGTGTCGGCACCGCCCCATCTCCATACGTTGACGTCAGTGAACGGCCATGCCGCTCACCGCAGTAACAAGAGTAACGCCTATGAAAACCTTGCTGATGACACTCGGTCTGCTCACTCTGCCCTTGACCGGCCAGGCAGCGGAGAGCTTCTTCAAACAGCTGACACTCCCCTCCGGTCAGGTGATCACGGTGGCCGAAGGACGCGGTGAACCCGCCTCCATCGGCAGCTACGATGTGCGCCTCTACTCCGGCGCCAATCCCCAGTTCCCGCTGGATCAGTTCATCGACGGCAAGGTGCTGCCGCGCGATGGCTCCATCAAGGAGCTGAAATTGCTGGATCTCAACGGTGACAAGCAGCCCGAGCTGGTGGTCATCATGGAGAGCGCCGGCAGCGGCAGCTACCTGAGCGCCGACGCTTTTACCATCAGTGCGCAGGAGGGACTCGACACCTTCAACCATGTCGAGGGACTCGGGCCCAAGGAGGATGTGATCGGGGCGCTCAAGGATCCCAAGGATTAAGGCGCAACTGCCCCACATCCTTCAGAAATAGAAAAAGCCCTGACCTGCAGGGCTTTTTTGTATCCAGAATCGGC
The DNA here is from genome assembly GCF_049170575.1 of Aeromonas sp. 604282. Lineage (NCBI taxonomy): Bacteria > Pseudomonadati > Pseudomonadota > Gammaproteobacteria > Aeromonadales > Aeromonadaceae > Aeromonas > Aeromonas sp. 604282. Next base: position 59,627 of record NZ_JAAKMV010000004.1, read on the forward strand.
GACGCCTCTACTCAAGGCGAGTGGCCTTTGTGCGCACCAGCGGCAGCGCCATCTCGTGCTGGGCCGCCACCAGTTGCAGCTCGTAGGCCCCCGCCAGCCAGGTCCGAGCCAATACCGCATCGACGCTGGCATTGGTGCGCTCGAACGCCGCCTCCGGGGTACAACCGGCCAGCAGATGGGCCAGCATGGTGGCGCTCAGCAGATCCCCCACCCCGATGGGGTGGCGGGCAAACGGGTAGAGCGGGCGGGAGAGGTGAAAGGTCCCCTCCTCACACACCAGCAGCATTTCGAAGCGGTCCATGGCAAAGCCGGCCTTGCCCAGATGCTTGACCATCACCAGCTTGACCCCTTGCGCGCGCAGCTGCTGGCACGCCTCGATGGCCTCCGGCACATTGCGGATATCGCGGCCGGTGAGCTGTTCCAGCTCCAGCAGATTGGGGGCCAGCATATCGGCGCAGGCCAGTGCCCGGTGTTTCAGAAAATCGGCGACGCCGGGTGCCACTATGCACCCCTTGTCGGGGTGACCCATCACGGGATCACAAAAGTAGAGGGCGGCCGGATTGAGCGCCTTGAGCCGGGCCACCGCCGCCAGGATCTCCTCCCCCTGTTCGGCCGAGCCGAGGTAGCCGCTCAAGATCGCATCGCACTCGGCCAGCACACCGATCTCCGCCAGGCCGTTTACCAGCTGACGGATATGACCGCCGGGCATCACCATCCCCTGCCACCCCTCACTGTACTGGGTGTGGTTGGAGAACTGCACCGTATTCATCGGCCACACCTCGATGCCGAGGCGACGCATGGGAAAGACGGCGGCACTGTTGCCGGCACAGCCAAAGACCACATGGGATTGAATGGAGAGCACTCGCTTCATGGTTGGCGACTCACGCAAGAAAAGAGAAATTCCGGAGGGAAAAACGGGCCTTGCGGCCCGTTGTTGTCACTTTCGACGGTTGTCACTGTCGATTAACGCAGCACCTTGACGGTGTAGCTGCCATCGGCCTGACGATAGAGGCCGTGGATGTCGGTCTCGAAGCCCGGGTAGTGGGCCCCGATCTCGCACAGCATCTCGAGGAACTCGAGCACCGGCAGAGAATCCTGGGTCACCATCTCGCCCGGCAGAACCAGCGGTACTCCCGGCGGGTACGGCAGGATCATGTTGGCACTGATGCGGTCAACCATGTCACGCAGCGGCACTTCCACCACGTTGCCGGCCAGCTCTTGCTGCCACGCGGCGTGCGGAGTCATCTTCATCTCCGGCAGTACGTCGAACGCCTTGAACATCAGCTCCGGCAGACGGTACTTGCTGGTCAGCTCGTGAATACGCTGCGCCAGCTCCTGAATGCGCATCCCTTCGTAGAAGCTCGGATCTTCACGATAGAGGCTCGGCAGTATGTTCTTGATGGTCAGGTTCAGGTCATAACCACGTTTGAACTCGGTCAGGGCGCGCAACAGCTGCATCGCCTTGGACTGATCGATACCGATGGAGAAGAGGAACAGCATGTTGTAAGGGCCGGTCTTCTCGACCACGATGCCGCGCTCGTCCAGGAACTTGGAGACCAGAGAGGCAGGGATGCCCTTCTCCAGCAGCTGGCCGTCACGACCCATACCCGGAGTCAGCAGAGTGACCTTGATCGGATCCAGGTACATGTGGTTGTCATCGATGTCCTTGAAGCCGTGCCAGTCATCTTTCGGATCCAGCTTCCAGCACTCGACGGTGTCGATGTTGTCCGGCTGCCATACGTCGAAGAACCAGCCTTCGCTCTGATCACGCAGACGCTTGATCTCTTTGCGGAAGGAGATGGCGCGATCGATGGAGTCCTTGATCAGACGCTTGCCGGTGTTGCCACGCATCATGGCAGCAGAGATCTCGGTAGAGGCCACGATGCCGTACTGCGGCGAGGTGGAGGTGTGCATCATGAAGGCTTCGTTGAAGGTCTCTTCCTCCACGTCACCCTTGATGTGGATCATCGAGGCCTGGGAGAAGGCCGCCAGCAGCTTGTGGGTGGACTGGGTTTCATAGAACACCTTGCCCGGCATCGCTTCGCCGCTCATGCCGCACTTGCCTTCATAGATCGGGCTGAAGTTGGTGTAAGGCACCCAGGCACTGTCGAAATGGATGTACGGAGTATCCAGCGCTTCCTTGATGAAGCCGGTGTTGTAGAGCAGGCCATCATAGGTGGAGTTGGTGACGACGGCGTAACGGGGAGCCTGGGCACCCGGTGTCGCGGCAACCTTGGCAGCGATGGTGTCGCGGCTGAATTCGCTCTGCGGGATACCGCCCAGAATGCCGTAGGCGTTGCGGGTCGGGCGGAAGTAGATCGGCGTCACGTCGTTCATCATCATCAGGTGAGTGAGCGACTTGTGGCAGTTGCGGTCAACCAGCACTGTGCTGCCGGCCGGCGCGGAGTACATGCCGACGATCTTGTTGGCAGTGGAGGTGCCGTTGGTAACGATATAGGAGCGATCGGCGTTGAAGGTACGGGCGATGTACTCTTCGGCTTCCTTGTGCGGACCTGAGTGATCCAGCAGGGAGCCCAGCTCCGGCATGGAGATGGAGACGTCAGCCTTGAACGCGTTCGGGCCGTAGAAGTCATAGAAGATGCTGCCGGCCGGGCTCATCTGGAAGGCGGTACCGCCCATGTGACCCGGAGTACAGAAGGTGTATTTACCCTCTTCCACGTACTTGAACAGTGCCTTGGTGAACGGCGGCAGGATGGCGTCCTGATACTCCTGAGTGGCCTGACCCATCTTGAGGGCGATGTCGTCAGCCATGCCGAGACGGTACTCGAAGAAGTGCACGTTCAGACGCAGGTCGGTCAGGTGAATGTCCAGAGTGGACTGGTCGTTGGCAAAGGCGAAGATCGGCAGCTTCTCGTTGCGATCGTGGATCTCCTTGCACAGACCCAGGGAGTATTTGTCCCAGTCGAAGATGGCGCCGCAAACGCGGGGGTTCTTCTCAATCAGTTTCAGCAGGTCAGCGACGTCGACCGGATAAACAACCTCGAAACCCTTGCGCTCGAGGGAGGCTTGCAGCTGGCGAATGGGTTCTTCTTTAAAGAAAACGCCGAGGTGGTTGAGGATGGCAATGATATTCATCGTAATGCTCCACACGTAAAGGGGCGCTCTCCATCAGGGATGGTGAGTGAAGAGCGCTCGGAAGATAAAAGGGGAAATCAGTTGCTGGGTTGTTCGTTCAGCAGGGCGTCGTGCTGACGCAGACCCTGTTTTTTGGCGTAGAACATCAGGATGATGAGCGACACCACGAAGGTAGCGGTAAGGTTGGAACCCTTGGCACCCATCAGGGCCACCAGACAGAAGACACAGGCCACACCGGAGAAGATCATGGCGCCGATGCTGCGGGAGGTCATGCCCTCGAATCGGATCAGGTTAATGCTGGAGTAGAAGTAGGGCAGCATGGTCAGCAGCACCGCATCTGTGGTCAGCACGTTGAAGAGATCGGCAGCGTGAGCGGACTGGGAAGTGAAGGCGGTCAGGCCAACCATCAGGGCAGTCATCTTGAGGGAGCCCAGGATCAGACCCTTCTTGGCTACGCCGTTCTTGTCCACTTCGCCGTAGATTTTCGGGAAGTTGCCGTCGTTGGCGGCACGCTTGCCCGCCTCGCCCACCAGCATCATCCAGGAGCCCAGCGAGGTGAAGCAGGCCAGGGCGGTGAAGGCAGAGACGAACGGCGCAGACCAGCTACCGAAGATGGCGGAAGAGGCCATGGCAAACGGGGCGCCGGAGGCAGCCACTTCACCGGCCGGGAACATGCCGCTGATCACCTGGGTAGAGAGGATGTAGATAACACCCGCGATACCGGTACCCAGCATGGTGGCGAGCGGTACGGTACGCTTGGGATTCTTCACCATGCCGGAAGAGACGGCGGCAGATTCAACACCGACGAAGGACCAGAGGCAGATCAGCACGGCGCTGATGACCGCATGCAGGTCGCTGCCGCTGGTGGTGTTCCAGTTCTGGCTGTAGACGGTGGCATCAAAATGACCCCAGCCCATCATCGCAGTACCGACAACCGGCAGCAGGATCAGCACCAGACCCAGGGTACAGAGTCGGCTCACCCAGCTACCGCCAAGCAGGTTGACGAAGGTGAAGATCCAGACGGCGGCGATGGTGGCTGCGGCGGCCGGAATTGGGCTGTTGAGAATGGGGAAGAAGACCGAGAGGTAGGAGACGCCGGTAATGGCGATGGCCAGGTTACCGATCCAGTTGGCGTGGTAATAAAGCACACCGGTCTGGAAACCGAACACCGGAGAGATCTCGCCAGCGTAAGCAATGGGGCCACCCTCTTGCGGGTTCTTGGTAGCAAGGCGGGCGAAGACAAAGGCGAGGCCCATGGCGCCTACCAGGCAGATTGCCCAGCTAAAGACAGAGATGGAGCCGATGGTGGCCAGTGCCGAAGGCAGCAGCGCGATGCCACTTCCCATCATGTTGCCGGCCACCACACCTGTACAGGCGATAAGGCCAATCTTCTTGCTCGTATCTAGGGACATAAGATCTCCGGTTCTATAAAAGGTCGGGTCGTCACATACACATTTGGCGGAACGCCCCGCCAAAGAATGGGCACAGACTAGGCCTCTCATCCCCGGAAAACATAAAGACCTGCTAACGGATAAAAATATGAGGCAACTTTTTTCGCCGCCTCATCGTTTTTGATAAAAACCATTTAAAAACAGCGAATTGGCATCAAGTCATACAGCTATCTTGATAAAACCTTGATATCCAGACATCCCATTTTGCCCCTTGATAACCCCCTTATCTCGCCGCCTTGATATTTTTTGCCAGATAAACACGGGATAAAGCAGCTCCCATTGCGCCCCCCTGCCCTTGCGGCCATTTGGAAGCCCTGCGGATCATCACCCTGAGTGGCCGCTCACCTCCTGTTCAGCCCTCCGCTCGGCTCATCACAATCCAGGTTCAGAGGTAAAGCGCAACGGCGATAACCGGTAAACAATGAAAAATGAGTAGTGACGGGCAGCTTATCCCGCCACCAACAATGAGCAGATGTCACAAGCTGCGCGCGGCGCAAAGCCGGGCAAACCCGAGTGCAGCGAATGCCGCGTGCAAGTCAAAAGCAAGTGGGGAGCTTCGGGGGATAAATCATGATTCACCAGAGCGACTATCCCCAATAGCAGGCAGCAGGATTGCAACAAGCAGAAACCGCACAGGCCGCCCGAAGGCAGCCTGTGGATAGGGTCGGCAACCGCGCCGGCCGAAGGAAAACCCAAACTGCGGTGTTAGAAGAGCTTCACCTTGCTCTGACCCAGCGCCTTGAACAGAGCCGGGGTGAGGCTCTCCATATTGCTGTAGAAACCGAGCTGCTGGCAGAGCAGATAGGTCTGCTCGGTCGCCTCCATCAGGAAGGCCTGACTGTAGGCATCCCCCGCCGCCTCGGGGCGACCGTCCAGCTCCGCCAGCTTGCCCAGCAGTATGTAATAGAGCACGGAGCGGCCGCGACTCGCCGCCTTCTCCAGCAGATAGTTGGCCTGCTGTTGCTGGCCGTTGAGGATCGCCTGCAGGGTCAACGCCTCCCACACCCGGGCTGGCAGGGCGCCGCTGTTTTGCACCACGCTGGCGAGATGGGTGCCAATCCCCTGCAGCCGTTCACTCTCGGATTTGCCCGCCAGGGTGGCCAGCGCCTCGCCAGCCAGATAGCGCTCCGCCAGCAGCAGCGGCTGATCCGGATGGGCAATCAGCGCCTGCTCCAGCAGATCGATACCCCGCTTGAGGGCGACCGGATCCCGGCTGTTGATGTAGTACTGCGCCTCCATCATCGCCATCAGGGAGGCATCATCGGTGGGCCAGCCCATTCCCGGCTCGGCATCGGGTTGGTCGAGGGCACGTAGCAGATCCTGGCTGCTGGCCTGCAACACGCCGTGCACACTGTGGCGACTGAGCTGGTACTGATGGCTGAACAGCACCCGGTTGGTGTTGATATTGCGATACTCCAGATCGAGATAGGTGCCACGGGGCTGGCGGGTGACCCGCACACTCAGCTCCTTGCCGGGCATGATGCCTCCCATCAGAGTGGTGGCGCCGTACTGCACCCGCAGCGGCGTAGCCACGGCCACTTCCCCCATCAGGGCGCGGGTAATGCCATCGGCGAGGCGCACGTTCTCGTTGTTGTCATCCATGCCGGAGTGAAAGCGGAACACCAGCAGGTTGGGATCCAGCATGGCGTGTACCTGGGGGCTGGTGTGCTGGTAGCTGAGCATGCTGACAATGGCGATCAGCACGATGGCAACGAAGATATCGAAACTCACCATCTTCCAGCGGCTGCGGGCATCCTTGGCATGGGTGGAGATGGCGCGGGTCAGGGGCCCGGCGGGAAAAGGGGCGACATTGGGCTGTTCATCATCATCCTGCTCAGCCGCAGGCGGGCTCAGATCGGATAAAGTCGGGTTGTCGGAGAGAGCGGTATTGACCGCGGGCTGCTCGTCCGCCATCACCACGGAAACCACCTGCAGCGGCCGCACCGGTGCCACCAGCTTGTAGCCGCGCTTGGGTACGGTGACGATATAGTCGGTCGCATCGGTGCGACCATCTTTGAGGATCTTGCGTAGTTCGAAGATGGACTGGGTCACCACCTGATCGGTCACCTCGGCGCCATCCCACACCTCATTGATCAGGGCATCGCGGCCAAACACGGTGCCGGCATTGTGGGCCAGAAACCGCAACAGATTGACCAGTCTGGGTTCGAGGTAGACCTCGCGGTCGGGGCGACACAACATGTTGTCGTCAACGCTCAGGGTCCAGTCGTGGATCTCAAAAACCGATTCGCTCATGATTCACTCGCTGCAGATGGAGACAATGCACGATGAGAGAGACGCAAAACCCGGACTGACTGAACGGAACAGGATGCTGTCACGAGGTGACAGATGAAAGAGAACCGAAGCAATAAAATCTCTGTGAGCCAGTCTGGCCAGGCCATCCTGCTAGCGTCTGAAGGGCATCCTTGCGGGCATTCCGACTAACGGGATCGGAAAAAGCACTTTAAGCAAAACGGGAGCTGGATCCCACTTTTTTTGGCTATAAATCGCCGTTGAGTTGATCCGACCCCGCATTTTTCAGCAAATAGCGTGCCAATTGGTGCTCATATGAACACCGCATATATCTGAATCAAAAAAGCCCTGAACATCAGGGCTTTCTCATTTTCCGGCTATCGGGGAGACCTCATTTCGCCACCGGGATCGCATCCTGCTGACGGCTACGGCGCAGATGACGCCGCCACAACGAGAAACAGCCGTAGCCAAGACTCAGTACCACCGCATAGAGCACCTGAGAGGCGAGCGCCACCAGCACCAGAGCGCAGAGCAGCACGCTCACTCCCGCCAGCCCCTTGCCCACCCCGCCAAGCAGGCGCCAGCCCGCCGCCATGCAGAGCAGGTAGACCAGCACAAAGTTGCCGTTGGCGTAGCGGATCAGCTCATCGAGGGGCAGTCGCAGCCAGATGATCAGGGTGATGCAGACCAGACAGATGGCGAGCACCAGAGTGAGCGCCCGCAGCGGCGCGCCGCGGGCGGTGAGGCGGGCCAGCGAGACCGGCAGCTTGCCTTCCCGCGCCATGCTCCAGATAAGCCTCGCAAACCCCTGCAGGTAGATATTGATGCTGGCAAAGCAGGAGAGGTAGCCGAGCACCGCCACCAACCACTTGGCAGTGGGGCCGAACAGCAGCGCCAGCAGAGAGGGGATGGCGGTGGCATTTTTCGCCTCATCACCGTAGAGGCCGTACTTGAGCACCACCAGCGAGTGTACCCAGTAGATAAGCCCCGCCAGCAGCACACCGCCGAGCAGGGCGATGGGGTAGTCCCGCTCCGGCCGCTTGAACTCCTCCCCCATATGGGCGAAGGCTTCCAGCCCGACGAAACACCAGAACATCACCGCCAGCGCGGTGGCCATGGCGGGCCACTCGTCCGCGCTCGGCAAGGGCCGCGCTGCATCGCGCCAGCTCACCTCCCCCTTGAACCAGATAAGCAGGGTGAGCCCCAAAATGGCGAGCGCAATCAGCAACTGCAGATTGCCGGAGGATCGCGCCCCGCGCAGCCCCAGCAGAAAGACCCCGAGCAGGGTCAGCAGCTGGATGGCCCAGAGGGTCCACTCCCCCATCTCGAACAGGGCGTGCCAGAAACCGGCGGCAATCATCAGAGCGGCGGGCAGGCCCACGGGTAACACAGCCAGAAAGAGGAAGGCAGAGAAGCGCTCGGCGCCGTTGCCAAAGGCGAGGCCAATCAGGTGCGGCGCACCGCCCGCATGGGGATAGCGACGGCCGAGGCGAGCGAAGGTAAAGGCGATGGGCAGCACCAGCGCAATCAGCAGCAACCAGGCCCAGAGCGAGGCCCCACCCGCCAGCGAGGCAGCGGTCGCCGGTACCACGAAGATCCCGGTGCCGAGCAGCGAGGTAGCGAGCAACCCCATCCCCTGCCAGAGCCCGAGATCCTTTTTCAACCCAGACATATCCTTTTGTCCTGACTAAAAAAACATCCCGCCATGTTAGGCCTGCCCCGCCCTTTTGTTAAGTACGATGGTTAAGCACTGTGGCGAGAATATGCAGCCTTTTATTCAGGCTCGCTCTCAGCTTGCAGGGATTCGGCCAGAAAATCCCCCAGCAGGGTGATCTTGAGCACCTGCCGCCGCGCTGCCGGATAGATGAAGTAGAGGGTCTTGGCCGGGCTCTGATAGTGGCCAAGCAGCGGCAGCAGACGCCCCGCAGCGATATGGTTACGCACCTGTTCGGCTGGTTGCAAGGTGATGCCGGCCCCCGCCAGTGCCGCCGTCAGTAGCGCTGGCCAGTGGTTGATGCGCAGGCGCGAGGCGACCCGCACCTCCTCACTCTGGCCATCCTCGCTAACAAATTGCCAGCGCTCGTGCTCCCCCCAGTTGCCGTGCAGGCACTGGTGGTGGGCGAGATCGGCCGGATGACGGGGCACACCGTGACGATTGAGGTAGTCGGGGGCCGCGCAGAGGCGGTAGTGCTGGGTCAGCAGCGGACGGGCGATCAGCGCCTCATCCTGCGGGCGCAGGGTGCGGATGGCGGCGTCGAACCCCTCCTCCACCAGATCGACCCAGCGGGGGGTAAGCTGCAGATCCACCTCCAGCTTGGGGTAGCGGTCGAGAAAAGCCGGCAGCAGCGGCACCAGTCGGTGGTGGCCAAAACTTAAGGGGGCGGCGATACGCAGCCGCCCGGCCGGCTCGGCCAGCAGGTTCTGGGTGAGCGACTCGGTCAGTGCCAGCTCCTCCAGCACCCGCTGACAACGGGCCAGAAAGAGCTGGCCCAGCTCGGTCAGGGTCTGCTGGCGAGTGGTCTTGTGAAACAGCTTGCCCCCCAGCCACTGCTCCAGCCCCAGCACATGCTTGCCCACCATCTGGGCGCTGATCCCCTCTTCGCTCGCCACCGCGCTGTAGGAGCCGAGATCCACTACCCGGGTGAAGATACGCATGCTGGTCAATCGGTCCACAACCCCTCCTTTTTGCCCGTTTCAAGGCCGTTTTGCCCACCACAAGGGCCCAGATTCACAACCAAGAGTTTAGTAATAAATTATTTTTAGCCAATTTATCGCACTTTTGGTTACCAATATAGTGGCCAGCAACGTCATCAAACAGGACATATCCCCATGAAAAGCACCTATCTGGCCGCCCTGCTGGTCGGTCTGCTGGCCACCGGCGTCAGCCAGGCTGCCGAGAGCAGCTTTATCAACACCCAGCAGAATGCCCCCGTCACCGCAACCCAGACCGCGACTCAAGCCCGGCCCGATATCTTTCGGGTCAGCCTGCTCGGCACCGGCACTCCGGTGCCCCAGATCAGCCGGGGCGGCTACAGCACCCTGGTCGAAGCGGGCAACCAGAAGCTGGTGTTCGATTTTGGCCGCAACTCCGCCACTCGCCTGTGGCAGTTGCATATCCCCATCGGCCGGGTCAACGCCTTCTTCCTCACCCACTTTCACTCAGACCACACCAACGGGCTGGCGGATCTCTGGCTGACCGGCTGGCTGCAACCGGCCTATGGCCAGCGCCACGCGCCGATGGAACTCTACGGCCCCAAAGGCACCACAGCTCTCGCCCGTGGCTTGCAGCAGGCCTACGCCACCGACATCGCCACCCGGGTCAAGGATGAGGGAACGCCGCTGGACGGGGTGGAGATCAACAGCCACGAGGTCACCGCCGGGGTGGTCTACAGCCATGACGGGGTCAAGGTGACTGCCTTTGACAACGACCACGGGGTCAACATCAAGCCGTCATTCGGCTATCGCATCGACTACCACGGCCACAGCGTGGTGCTCTCCGGCGATACCCGCTACAGCACGCAGGTGGTGAAAGAGGCCAAAGGGGCGGATCTGCTGGTGCACTGCGTCTCCATGACCTCGGCCGAGCAGATGAAGGCCAACCCGGGCTACAAGGCGATCGCCGGTCACCTCGCCTCCCCCGAGCAGGCCGCCCGCGTTCTCAACGAAGCCAGACCTGCCCTGACCGTGTTCAGCCACATCGGGCTCAACGGCAAGATCACGGTGAAAGATCTGGCGCAGGATCTGCGTGCCCGTTACACAGGCCCCTTCGTCATCGGCAATGACCTGATGCAGATTGACCTGCCCACCAAACCGTCCGGCAAGGGCTACGCCCTCTGGCAGGCGGAGAATATCGACAATGCCCAATCCTGAATCCCGGCCATAAAAAAGCCGCCTCTTGCGAGGCGGCTTCTTCATTCAACTTGGTAACCGGCGTTATCAGGCAATCAGCTTGTAGATGATACCGGACATGGCGATCAGGCCGATGATGGTCACGAAGCCGTTGCTGATGTTGCCAGCGTATTTGCGCATGGCCGGAACCTTGGTGATGGCGTACATCGGCATCAGGAACAGCAGCATTGCGATGATCGGGCCGCCCAGGTCTTCAATCATGCCGAGAATGCTCGGGTTGATGGTAGCGATGGCCCAGGTGGTCAGGATCATGAACACGGCAGTGACTTTGTTCAGTTGCTTGGTGTCAACGTTCTTGCCCTTCTCGCGCAGCGCCTTGGCCATCAGACCGTTCATGCCCTCTTGCGCACCCAGGTAGTGACCCAGGAAGGATTTGCTGATGGCAACCATGGCGATCAGCGGAGCCACAGTACCGATAACCGGGTTATCGAAGTGGTTGGCCAGGTAGGACAGGATGGAGATGTTCTGTTCTTTGGCTGCAGCCAGGTCAGCTGGGGAGAGGCTCAGTACGCAGCTGAATACGAAGAACATAACGGTCATCACCATCATGACGTGGGCGCCCAGCAGGATGTTGCTGCACTTCTTCTCGGCACCTTCACCGTAACGACCTTTGTTGTCCACCGCGAAGGAGGAGATGATCGGGGAGTGGTTGAAGGAGAACACCATTACCGGGATAGCCAGCCACAGGGTCTTGATGAAGTCACCGTTGAAGGCGTCGGACAGGGCCGGAGCTTCAGTGATGATGGCACCGTTCCAGTGCGGGATCAGGTAGAACGCCAGACCCATCAGGGTAAGCACGAACGGGAATACCAGCACGCTCATCGCTTTGACGATAACCTGGCCGCCCAGACGAACAACCGCCATCAGACCGAGGATCAGAGCCAGTGACAGAACGGCACGGGGAGGTGCAGACATGCCCAGCTGGTGAACAATCACGCTCTCGACGGTGTTGGTGATGGCGACTGAATACATCAGTACGATCGGGTAGATGGCAAAGAAGTAGAGCAGGGTGATGAATTTGCCTGCGGTCTTGCCGAAGTGCTCTTCTACTACTTCAGTGATGTCGCCATCACGGGTAGAGCCGGACAGCACGAAGCGGGTCAGACCACGGTGAGCAAAGAAAGTCAGCGGCAGCGCCAGGATCAACATGGCAACCAGCGGCCACAGGCCACCTACACCGGCGTTGATTGGCAGGAAGAGCACACCGGCACCGATCGCGGTACCGTACAGACCCAGCATCCAGACCACATCGGCTTTGTTGATGCCGCGGGAAGAGTTGCTGGCTAAACGACCATCAGCTGCAATATTCATGTCAGACATACGTTGTTCCTGTCATCAAGGAAAAATGGGATTCTTGTTCATTCGGGCCTTGGCCCGGTTCCATCTCCCTGGAACGCCTGCTGTCCGTCCTTGATATTAACCTCTCGCCCTCCGGCAACCAGGCCATCACTCCTTGTGACAACAAGATTGCAACAAACAACAGTGCGAGATTTTGACCCTGAGGGTCGGCGCCCGTCTCACTTAACAACCGATTAACGTGCACCACTTTTGATGGGCTGACTTTAATTAAATACCCCTATTAATCACAGCGTTTTTTTGAATTAATCAACCAAAGTTTGATTCCAGTCGCCTTTCGGACGACCAAGATCACACTAACAACGCCTTATTGTGAGTTTTTTTTAACAATTCAATTTAGTTTCACTGGAATCAATGGGCTACAGGATGATACAACTTTGCAACAACTCACCTATTTAGTGCGGATTGTGTGCAGCACGGCCTTGGCGTACCCTTGTGACTCACGCCTTTTTGTTGATTGATGATGACCATTACTCGTACCGATCTCGCCGAACTGGCGGTATTTGCCGCCGTTGCTCGTCACCGCAGTTTCAGCAAGGCCGCCCTCGAACTCGGGGTCTCCGCCTCCGCCCTCAGCCACAGTCTGAAGGGGCTGGAAGCCCGTCTGGGGGTGCGGCTGCTCAACCGCAGTACCCGCGCCGTGGTGCCGACCGAAGCGGGCCAGCGGCTGCTCAAGCAGCTGCTCCCCACCCTCAATACCCTGGAAGAGGCGCTTTGCGAGCTGGCCCGCAACAGCGACGAGCCGGTAGGGCGACTCAAGCTCTGCGCTCCGCGCGGCGCCATCGACAGCCTGCTGGCACCTGTGCTGATCGACTATCTGGCCCGCTATCCGCGGATGCAGGTGGAGGTGGTGGAGCAGGAGCTGATGCCCCGGCTGATTGAAGATGGTTACGATGCCGCGCTCTTTTATGGCGATCTGCTGCCCAAGGAGATGATCGGCATCCCCCTCGGCCCGCCCCAGCGTTATCTGGTGGTGGGCTCCCCGGCCTATCTGGCGGAGCACGGTACACCGGAGCACCCGAGCGAGCTGAGCCGCCACGCCTGCATCGGCTATCGCCTCACCCCGCACCATCACTATCGCTGGGCCTTTGCCGCCGATGGCACCATGCTGGAGATCGAAGTGACCGGGCCGCTCACCACCAGCACCCCGGCCCTCTATCTCGGTGCGGCCGAAGCTGGGCTGGGGCTCGCCTACTGTCTGGAAGAGGAGGTGAGCCAGAAGGTCGCGGAGGGGAAACTGCTCACCGTGCTGGAGCCCTGGTGCCCCACCTTTGCCGGCTTCTACCTCTTCTATCCCAGTCGGCATCAACTGGGCAGCGGGCTGCGTATCCTGATCGACATGCTCAAGGCGCACTACCAAAACCCCGGATTAGTGAGTAATACTCAGCAATTCATCAAGTGAAACCCTGATTATCACCAAATAAGTATTAATCTAGACTAGCTGTTCGATAATCGAACTCCCCGAGAGAACAGATATGTCTGCCTATTTAACACTGCGGCAACGGGCCATGACCCGTCGCTTCTGGGCTTACGCCCTCCCCTCCATTCTTGCCATGCTGGTCTCGGGGGCCTACTACCTCATCGACGGCATCTTCGTCGGCCACTATGTCGGCGCCGCTGGCCTCGCCGGGATCAACCTGGTCTATCCGGTCATCATGGTGCTGATCGGCCTGGCCGCCATGATCAGCATGGGGGCGGCCACCGCAATCTCCTTCCAGCAAGGGGCGAAAAACGACAAGCTGGCCCGTCAGGCGCTGGTCAACGCCCTCTGGCTGCTGGCCGGTCTCGGGGTAGTTGCGCCGATGCTGCTCTATTACACCCACACCGATATCCTGCTGGGACTGGGGATTGAACAGGGCACCGAGACCTGGAAACAGGCGAGCGACTACCTCACCTGGATTGGCAGCGGTACCCTGCTGCTGGCCAGCAATCTGGCGGTCCCCTATCTGCTGCGCAACGATGGTCGCCCGAAACTGGCCATGGTGCTGGTGAGCAGCGGCGCCGTGCTCAATATCATCCTCAACTACATCATGGTGGGTCTGCTGGGACTGGGATTAATCGGTACCGCGCAAGCCACCCTGATGGCAGAGGGTGCGGTGAGCCTGATCGGCCTTGGCTACTTCTTTACCCCCTGGGCGCGGCTGCGCCTCAGCTGGCGGGATCTGGTGCCCAACCTCCCCGCCATGCCGCACCTGCTCTTTACTGGTCTGCCAAGCCTGATTGCCCAGTTCAACCTCGGGCTGCTGTTGATGCTGCACAACAGCCAGCTGATGGTGTACGGCAATGTGAAGGATCTGGCGGGCTTTACCGTGGCCGGTTACACCGAAGCGGTCTTTATCGTCATTCTGCAGGGGCTCGCCTTCGGCATTCAGCCGCTTATCAGCAAGGCGGCGGGGGCCAAGCGCCATCGCAACCTTAAGTACCTGATGGAGATGGGGCTCAAGTTCACCTTTATCTACGGCATGCTGGTGTGGCTCACCATCCAGCTGCTGCCGGGACAGGTCGCCATGCTCTATACCGGCGACAAGGATCCCGAACTGCTGGCCGCCGCCATCAGCAGCCTGACCCTCAACCTCGGCGCCATTCCGCTGGAGGGGATCATCATGTTCGGCATAGTGCTGCTGCAATCCATGGCGCGTACCCGTCAGGCGCTGGTCATCTCCATCGCCAAAACCGTGTTGCTGCTGCCGCTCATCTTCCTGCTGCCGAAACTGTGGGGTCGTGATGGGGTGCTGATGGCCCAGCCCGCCACCGTGCTGCTGCTCACCCTGCCGCTCTGCTGGCTGCTGTGGCGCGAGTGGCTGCGCCTGAAGATGGCCTGCGCGCCAAAAAACAAGCGTCGCCCGCAACCGACCCGCGCACGCGCCGCCGTCCAGCTGGCCCGTTAAGGCCACCCATCCCGCGTAGCAATAAAAAACCGGCATCCATTGATGCCGGTTTTTGCTATATGGGCGGGTCTGCCTGCCCTTACACGAGGATTCAGGCCAGCACTGCTGCCCACACTATGCCAATACTTCTGGCCTGAGCTGGGCCATCAGCCCCGGGTTGTCGGAGTAATCCACCGGGATCGCCACCACAGCAGGCCCCTCCACCGCCAGTGCGGCCCGCAGGGTGGCGCGTAGCTCGTCGGCCGAGCGCACCGCAAACCCGGCCGCCCCGAACGATTCGGCATAGCGTTTGAAATCGATGGGGCCAAAAGAGACGCCGGAGGTGCGGCAATACTTCTGCTGCTCCTGCATCGCGACCATGTTGTAGCCGTTATCGACCCAGATGATGTGAACGATATTGCTCTTGAGCCGCACCGCCGTCTCCAGCTCCATGCTTGACTGCATAAAGCTGCCATCCCCCGATACCGAGATCACCTTCTCACCCGGCCGTACCAGCGCCGCGCCGATGGCCCACGGCAGTGCCACCCCCATGGTCTGCTGACCGTTGGAGATCAACACCTGACGGGCACGGAAGCTGTAGAGGTAGCGGGCAATCCAGATATGGAAGCTGCCCATGTCTACGCAGAGGGTCATGTCATCGCGCACCAGATCCTGCAGCTCGCGCACGATACGCAAGGGGTGAACCGGATTGCCGTGCAGATCGTCGGCCCGCATTGCCAGTCGCAGCCGCTGCTGGCGCACCCCTTGCAGCAGCCGATCCACCTCGGGGGGACGGATTTTCGGATTGCCCATGATGCGGGTCAGCTGCAACAGGTTGGCGCGGATCGACCCCACCAGCTCGGCGGTCGGGCAGTAGCTGCTGTCGATATCGGCAGGCAGCACATCGATATGGAGGATGCGCCGCTCCCGATCGCCATTCCACAGCACGGGGTCGTACTCGATGGGGCTGTAGCCGATGCAGATCACCAGATCGGCCCCTGCCAGCAGCTGATCCCCCGGCTGGTTGTTAAAGAGCCCCACCCGTCCGGCAAAGTCATCGAAGTGGCAGCTGTCCACCACCCCGGCGGCCTGATAGGTACCGGTCACCGGCAGCCGCGCCTTGTCGAGGAAGGCACGCACTGCCTCGGCATTTTCCGGCCGGCTCGCCATCAGGCCGAGCAGTACCACCGGATTCTCGGCGTTGCGCAGCAGGGTCAATGCCTGCTCCATATTCTGCTCATCGGCGCAGCCCGGCTCCGGCACTTCCCGAGGCACCAGCACATTGCCCTGCACCGGCTTGTTGATGATGTCCATCGGCAGGCTGACAAACGCCGCCCCCGGCCGTCCCAGCTCGGCGGCGCGAAAGGCGTTGGCCATCACTTCCGAGATCGCCGCCCCGCTGTTGACCTGGGCGCTGAACTTGGTGACCGGACGGCAGAGGTTGACCGTATCCATGCTCTGATGAGTGAGCTTGAGGCCATCGGCACGGCGCACCGCACCGCCCAGCGCCACCATGGGGTCCCCCTCCGAGGTGGCAGTCGCCAACCCGGTAATAAGGTTGGAGCAGCCGGGGCCCGAGGTGACCAGCGCCACCCCCGCCTTGCCGGTGAGACGCCCCACGGCGGCAGCCATAAAGGCGGCGTTCGCCTCGTGGCGCACCACTATGGTCTCGATGGGGGAGTCCTCCAGCGCATCGAACACCCGATCAATCTTGGCACCGGGAATACCGAACACCTGCTTGACCCCTTGCGCCTCCAGATGACGAACCACCAACTCGGCACCGCACTTCCACTGTCTGTTTTCCATGATATTGCTCCTTGTCTATCAGCCTTCGGCGGCCTGAATGGCGCGATCGAGATCGGCGGGGTTGAGGTCGGCCTGCCGGAAAGCGGGATCCGATGGCAGGGCCAGATTGAGGTGACGCACCACAGAAAGCCGCAGGGTACCGTGGGCCATGGTGTAGTCGAGCAGATGGCCACCCCCCTTCCGATCGGCGGTGATCATGTGCTCGTGAAAGCCCGCTACATTAACTCCCTGCACGAACGGCGGGCAGCGAAAGCCCACCAGGGTTCCCGCCACCGCGGCAAAGCGGAACAGCGGCTGCTGTTCGATTGCTTCCAGCATGGGGCGATAAGGGGGCTCCTGACGCGGCACGGTTCGTACCTTGGCTGTTTCAAACTGGCCGTCGAGGCGCAGGGCGACGAAGACGTTGTCGGAGCCCACCAGCCGATCCACCCACTGGTGGATCTCGTCACGGCTCAGGGGGTGAGCGAAGCGACGCTCCAGACAGGGACGAAAATGGGTCATCACCGCGAAGGGGGTCTTCTGATCGGCGCGGGCGGGCCGGGCCGAGCCATCGGAGCGCAACTGGTGGATCTGGCGCTCGAAGGCGATCAGCTCGCCATCTAGGTGATTGAAGGTACCGAGGCCAAAGTCGCCGTGGCGCAGCAGCTCGCTCATGGTGGTCTCCCCTTCGTAGACCCCCGCCAGCAGGGCGCTCATCAGGGAACTCTGGTAGATCTCGCCACCGTCATGCTGCCTGCGCCAGCGGGAAAACTGCTGGCTCACTTCGAGGGCACAGCTGCACCCGGCACTGTCAGATGTTGCAATATGTTCCATTCGGGTTTCACCTCCACCGTGAATCCTGTTAGCGTTCGGATCCAATGGTGACTTGGTTCACATTTCAACACCAATACGCTGATCCCATGACTTTGAGACTCAATCGATATGGAACTTCGTACGCTCCGCTACTTCATGGCCGTTGTTGAAAAGCAGAATTTCACCCGCGCAGCCGAATCACTCAACATGGCCCAACCGCCGCTGAGCCAGCAGATCCGCAAGCTGGAGGAGACCCTGGGCACCCCGCTGCTGCGCCGTTTGACCCGCAGTGTCGAGCTGACCGAAGCGGGCGAGAGCCTCTATCGGGATGCGGCGCAGATCCTGGCGCTGGCCGATGCGGCAAAACTGAAGGTAAAGCGGATTGCCCGGGGCGAGCAGGGGGCACTGCGGATCGGCTTTGCCGGTTCCACCGTGCTCCACCCCGCAGTGCTGACCCTGCTGCACGACTATCGGGAGCGCTACCCCGAGGTAGCCCTCAGCCCTCAGGAGGGCACCATGCCGGCACTGGTGGAGGCGCTGCGCAACGATCGGCTGGATGCCGCCATCTTGCGGCTCCCCTGCCGCGGTAGCGAGGGCTTTGCCCATCACCTTATCGAGCAGGAGCCGCTGCTGATCGCCCTGCCGACCAGCCATCCCAAGGCCAAGCCGGGCCCCTTGTCACTGGCCAGCCTGAAGGATGAGAGTTTTATTCTGTTTCCCCACGCCATCGGGCCCGGGCTCTATGACGGCATCGTGGGCCTCTGTCGGGAGGCGGGCTTCGAGCCGATACTGGGGCCCGAATGTCCGCAGGTGATCTCCACCGTCGGCATGGTGCAGGCGGGCTTTGGCGTGACCCTGGTGCCCAGCTCGGTGGCGGCGCTGCGCCCGCTCGGGGTCAGTTATCACCCCATTGAGGGCAATGGCATGATGACCAGCATCAGTCTGGCGACACGGCCACACCCAAGCAGTGCCGTGCTGCGGCACTTTATCGCCCAGATCCGTGCCGCCCAGATACGACAAGGCCTCCCGAAGGAGGCCCTGTTGAACAAGCTTGAACCGGTTTGATGACCAGCTTGCCTGATGCGACTGCTTATTTGACGGTACTGCTTATTTGACAGTCACGCGGGCAAACTTGCGCTTGCCGACCTGATAGACGGCGGTACCGGCACCGATGAGTGCCTTGCCATCTTCCAGCTTCTCGCCATCCACCTTGACCGCGCCCTGCTTGATCATCCGCAGCGCTTCGGAGGTGGTGGCCACCAGATCGGCCTCTTTCAGCAGGTTGGCAATGGCCAGACCTTCGCCTTCCAGAGCCAGCTCGACTTCCGGCATTTCGTCCGGAATGGCGTTCTTGGAGAAGCGCTGGGTGAAATCTTCGTGGGCCGCTTCGGCCGCCGCTTCGTCGTGATAACGGGCGATGATCTCTTTGGCCAGCCAGATCTTCACGTCGCGAGGGTTGAGAGTGCCGGCAGCGATGCCCGCCTTGAACTCTTCAATTTCAGCCAGCGGACGGAAGGAGAGCAGCTCGTAGTAGTTCCACATCAGATCGTCGGTGATGGACATGATCTTGCCGAACATCTCGCCCGGAGCGTCATGGACGCCGATGTAGTTGCCTGCGGACTTGGACATCTTCTTGACGCCGTCCAGACCTACCAAGAGCGGCATCATCAGCACGCACTGGGTCGCCATGCCGGCATCTTTTTGCAGCTCGCGGCCCATCAGCAGGTTGAACTTCTGGTCGGTACCGCCCAACTCAACGTCCGCCTTCAGCGCGACCGAGTCATAGCCTTGCAGCAGCGGATAGAGGAATTCGTGAATCGCGATGGACTGGCCGCCGGTGTAGCGCTTTTTGAAGTCGTCGCGCTCCATCATGCGGGCCACGGTCTGCTTGGCCGCCAGCTTGATCATGCCGGTCGCACCCAGCTCGCTCAGCCAGGTCGAGTTGTACTCGATGCGGGTCTTGGCCGGGTCGAGGATCTTGAACGCCTGCTCCGCATAGGTGAGGGCGTTGTGCTTGATGGCCTCTTCGGAGAGCGGCGGACGGGTGGCATTCTTGCCGGAGGGGTCACCCACCATGGCAGTGAAGTCACCGATCAGCAGGATCACTTCATGGCCCAGATCCTGGAAGGTCTTCAGCTTGTTGAGGATCACGGTATGACCCAGGTGAATGTCGGGGGCGGTCGGGTCCATGCCCAACTTGATGCGCAGCGGGCGCCCTTCCTTCAACTTGGCGACAAGTTCTTCTTCAACCAGAATTTCTTCCGCTCCGCGCTTGATCTCGGCTAGCGCCACCTCGAGCTGGGACATTTTTTGACTCTCCATCACGATTCCACAGGGCCAAACATATTACTGGAATGGCGGGCCAATTGGAAAGGCTGTAAAATCCGTCCATTCTGCCCGACTTCATCTGCTTCTCATGGTTATTTGGCACGCCTTCAACGCACTCCCCCACTGGCACCGCAAGATGGTGCTGATCTTGAGCATCATGATCATGATGCTGGCTGCCTGGCCAAGCGAACAGGCGGTGGCAACACGGGTCGATGAAAACGGCAACGAAATTGCCCTGCGGGAACCGGCTAACGACAACGCGCTGAACGACGAGCTGAACGACGAGCTGACGGCCGAAGCCGCCCAGCCCGTTACCCCGCCCAAGCCGCGCTACATCACCAAGCAGGTGAAAGTACGCCGTGGCGACAACATGGGAGTCATCTTCCAGCGCATTGGCCTGAGCACCACGGATCTGCACCTGATCGATCAGCTCGAGGGCAGCGATCCCCTGCGGATGCTGCAACCGGGGCAGGAGCTCACCTTCAAGCTCACCGAGAACGGCGAGCTGCACAGCCTCTATTACCCCCACAGTCTGGAGCAGGCGCTCAAGGTGAGCCGCAAGGAGGAGACCTTTGTCGCCCGCAACGTCAAGATCGCCCTCGACACCCGCGAACAGGTGAGCAAAGGGGAGATCCGCTCCAGCTTCTGGGGCGCCGCGGTGGATGCGGGGATGACCGAAGATCAGATCATGGACTTGGCTGCCATCTTCGGCTGGGACATCGACTTTGCCCAGGACTTGCAGCCGGGGGACAGCTTCCGGGTGGTCTATGAAGACAAGTTCCGCGACGACGAGCGGGTCGCCTCCGGCGATATTCTGGCGGCGGAGTTCGTCAACCAGGGCACTGCCTACCGCGCCGTGCTCAATGAAGATGGCAACTACTACACCCCGGAAGGCAAAGCGATGCGCAAGAGCTTCCTGCGCGCGCCGGTCAACTTCAAATACATCAGCTCCAACTTCAACCCGCGCCGCCTCCATCCGGTGACCGGCAAGATCCGCCCCCACAACGGCATCGACTATGTGGCGCCGGTGGGCACCCCCATCATGGCGGCGGGCTCAGGCAGCGTGGTGGCTGCCGGTTACAACCAGTTCAACGGCAACTACGTCTTTATCAAGCATGCCGGCAACTATGTGACCAAGTACCTGCACCTCTCCAAGCGCACCGTCAACAAGGGGCAGCGGGTGAAGCAGGGACAGACCATCGGCACTCTGGGTGGCACCGGCCGCGTCACCGGCCCGCACCTGCACTACGAATTCGTGGTGGGCGGCATTCACAAGAACCCGCGCACCCTCACCCTGCCGCAGGCAGAGACCCTGAGCGGACGCGAGCTGGCCAACTTCAAAAAGCTGGCGATGCCGCAACTGGCCAAGCTCGACAGCCCCGAGCTGCAGCTGGCCCAGAACAAGCGGGATAGCCGCGGCAACTAAGCCATCAGGGCTGGCGGGGTAGCAGCCCCGCCAGCCCTTTTTATTTTGCCTGCGCATGGCTCGGCGCCATGCTGCATCGGTGTCGGGAAGCGGACTATCCCGACCAGCGAGTGAGGAGAGCCAATGGCTGAACGCTATATCGGACTGATGTCAGGCACCAGCATGGACGGTATTGACGCCGTGCTGGTGGTGATCGACGGGGATCAACTGCGGGTCGAGGCGGCGCTTTGTCACCCCTGGCCGCAAGAGACCGCCCGCACGCTGCATGCCCTCTGCACCCCGGGCGACAACGAAATCGACCGCATGGGGGTGGCCGATAATCTGGTGGCGCGAGAGTTTGCCGCCGCCACCCACGCGCTGCTGGCCAAGGCGAAGCTTGAGCCCAAAGATATTCGCGCCATCGGCAGCCACGGCCAAACCATCCGCCACCGTCCCCAGCTCGGCTTTACCATGCAGATCGGCAATGCCGCCCTGCTGGCCGCCCAGACAGGCATCGACGTTATCGCCGATTTTCGCACCATGGATATGGCCCTCGGCGGTCAGGGGGCGCCGCTGGTGCCCGCCTTCCATCAGGCGCTGTTTGCCAAACCCGGCGCCCTGCGAGTGGTACTGAACCTCGGCGGCATCGCCAATATCTCGGTGCTGCCGGGCAATCCGGGCGGGGTATATGGTTTTGATACCGGCCCGGCCAACACCCTGCTCGATGGCTGGTATCGCCGCCATCACCCCAAGGGGGCCGGTTACGATGCCGGCGGCCAGTGGGCGGCCAGCGGCAAGCCAATCCCGGCCCTGCTGGAGAAGCTGCTGGCTCACCCCTATTTCGCCGCCCCCGCCCCCAAGAGCACCGGGCGGGAGATGTTCACCCTAGCGTGGCTCGATGGCGAGCTGGCTGGCCAACCCTATGCCGCGGCGGATGTGCAGCGCACTCTGCAGGCGCTCACCTGCCACAGCATCGCCCGCCAGCTGCCTGCCCCGAATGAGGCGCAAACCCGTCCCGAGCTGTTTGTCTGCGGCGGCGGCGCCCATAACGCCCCGCTGCTGAGCGAATTGGCCGGCCTGCTGCCCGGCTGGCGCATCGCCAGCACTGCCGAACTGGGCATTGCGCCCGACTGGATGGAAGGCGCAGCCTTTGCCTGGCTGGCGGAGCGCTTTATCAAGCACAAACCCGGCAACCTGCCCGCCGTCACCGGCGCCAGCCGTCCGGCTGTGTTGGGTGCTCTCTACCCCGCACCCTAGATATCCCCCAGATATGCAAATGACGACAGCACCGATATGGGGCTGTCGTCATGTCACATCATGAACAGTGGCACTTTGGCCAACACCCGTTGTTACATGGCATTGGTGGACTCAAAAATTTTGTCGGCGGACGCTTCGACAAAGCCCGGATAGAGCACGCCATCTGGCTGCGGGTAGCGCAGGGCGAACTCGTAGAAGCAGCTCGGGATGGTACGCACCCCATCGCTGAACGGCACCTCTGCTTTGTCAGCCATGGTGGAGGATTGCTCCAGCATCACCTGCGGATCCCCTTTCACCTCGCCACCCACGCTGTTGAGCACAAAACCCGCCGCCTTCAGCGCCGCATTGACCTGATGGATGGTGTCGAAATCCTTCAACTTGTTGATATTGACCGTGAAGTGGTTGGCACGATAACCCCAGGCTGCCATCCAGGCCGCATACTCGCTCTCCGCCAGCAGAGTCTGATAATCGGCATAGGAGACCTGCCAGGGGGCGCCGGTGTAGAGAAATGCCGGGGTATCGGTCAGATGATCAGGCACCTGATCGGCCAGCTTGTGGATGATGGCCTGGGCAGCCGAAGAGAGCTCTTCCACCTTCAGCTCACTGATAAACACCTTGGGAGCGTCCGGATCCTGATGCTCGAAGTGCTTGGCGTAGAGCTTCTTGGCCTTGAAGACGTACTCGCCCTTCTGCTCGTAACCGAGCGCGAGAAAGTGGGCGGCCAGCTTCTCCAGCCCCAGCTTGGGCAGGTTGTAGGTACGAAACGCCACGTGATCGTTGACGATGGGCTCGCCGCCACCCAGCAGGGTGTGCACCTTGAGGGCGCTCGGGGTCACCTTGATGTAGTTGTCCCACAGATGGCTGAACAGGGTGTCGATATCCTTTTGCATCTCTCTTTCCTTTGATTGCGGGTACAGATGGGGGCACCGCTGGATGCCCCGTGTCGTTATTAGAAGCGCAGGCCGGGCGACAGTTGATCCGGCATCGCGGCTTTGCTGTCTTCGACAGAGGCAACCGGATACGCACAGTAGTCAGCAGCGTAGTAGGCGCTTGCTCTGTGGTTGCCGGAGGCGCCGATGCCACCAAACGGCGCGGCACTGGAGGCGCCGGTGATGGGCTTGTTCCAGTTGACGATACCGGCGCGGATCCGCTTGAAGAAGTGGTGCCAGTCCGCCTCCTTGTCCCCCAGCAGACCGGCCGAGAGACCGTAGCGGGTGGCGTTGCCCTGATCGATGGCAGCATCGAAATCATCGTAACGAATGAGTTGCAGCAGCGGGCCGAAGTACTCTTCGTCAGGCAGCTCGCTGACTGAGGTCACGTCGATAATACCCGGGGAGACAAAGCCTGTGCCCGCTTCCAGGTGCTTGAGGGTAAGCAGGCTCTCGCCACCGAGGCGCTGCAGGTTGGCTTGCGCCTCGACCATGCCCAGTGCTGCCTTCTCGCTAATCATCGAGCCCATGAACGGCTGCTCGGCAGCGTCGTAGAGGCCGACCTTGATCTGGCTGACCACCTCGATCAGTCGATTGACCAGGGCATCGCCCCGCTCACCGCGCTCGACAAACAGACGGCGGGAACAGGTGCAACGTTGACCCGAGGTGATAAATGCCGACTGGACGATGGCATGGACGGCGCCGTCGATGTCGCTCACATCTTTCACGATCAGCGGGTTGTTACCGCCCATCTCCAGCGCCAGAATTTTGCCCGGCTGGCCGGCAAACTGTTGATGGAGGAAATGGCCGGTGCGGGAGGAGCCGGTAAAGAAGAGGCCGTCGATATCGGGATTGCCCGCCAGCGCCTTGCCGGTCTCGACCTCCCCTTGCACCAGATTGAGCACCCCCTTGGGCAATCCGGCCTGCTGCCACACCTTGACCATGGCCTCGGCCACCATGGGGGTCAGCTCGGAGGGTTTGAACACCACGGCGTTACCCGCGATCAGGGCCGGGACTATATGGCCGTTGGGCAGATGGCCCGGGAAGTTGTAGGGGCCGAACACAGCCACCACGCCGTGGGGCTTGTGACGGACAAACGCTTTGGCGCCTGGCATGGCATTTTCAACGGTGCCGGTGCGCTCGTCGTGGGCACGAATGGAGATGGCAATCTTGCCCTGCATGGCGGCTACTTCAGTGCGGGTCTCCCACAACGGTTTGCCGGTTTCGCGGGCGATGGTCAGGGCCAGCGCCTCTTTCTGCTCGCCGAGCAGGTCGGCATAACGGCGCACTATGGCCAGACGATCTTCAAGGCTCATATCCGCCCAGTGGTAGAAGGCGGCACGGGCGGCCTTGACGGCAGCATCCACTTGCGCCGCACTGGCGGCAGCCCCCTGCCAGATCACCTCGTTCTTGGCCGGATCGGTTGACTCGAACGGCTTGCCTTCACCGGCAAGCCACTGACCGTCGATAAATTGCACTAACTGGCTCATCCATTCACTCCCTGTCGCTGGCAGGCAGCCTCGGCTGCCTGCCTGATAATCGGTTTGCTTGTCCTGTTTGTCTCAGTCGAGGTCGACCACCCGCACCATGTCGCCATCCTGTACCTTGAGTGCCGCCGCCATCTTGGGCGGGATGATGGCTTCGTGCTTGTCGAGATCGACCCGGATATTGCCGTAGCAGGCGCGGTAATGCTCAAAACGGCTGTTGCAGATAAGGTGGGTCTTGCCACCGATGGGCTCGCCCACCAGCACCCGCAGTTTCTTGCTGCGACGCACGCTGCGGATATTCTTCACGTCGCACTCGACGGTGGGGCCCGCATCGAAAATATCGACGTAGCCACGGTTCACGAAGCCCTCGTCCTGCAGCATCTTGATGGCCGGGCGAGTCTTCTCGTGGGTCTGACCGATAACGGCCCGCGCCTCTTTGCTCAGCAAATTGACGTAGATGGGGTACTTGGGCATCAGTTCGGCGATAAAACGCTTCTTGCCGATGCCGGTCAGATAGTCGACGGTGGGAAAATCCATCGAGAAGAAGTGGGTTTGCAGCCACTCGTAGAAGGGGCTGTGACCGTTGGCATCGGAGACGCCGCGCATTTCGGCGAAGACGGTCTCGTCAAACAGCTCGGGGTGCTCGGCCATAAACAGAAAGCGGTGCTTGGAGAGCAGGCGGCCGTTGAGCCCTTCGCGGGCACATTCGCGCAAGAACAGGGTGCAGAGCTCGGAGTTGCCGGTGTAGTCGTTGGAGAGAGTCAGGGTTTCAACGACGTTGTAGATGCCGAGCTTGGGAGAAGAGTGCACCACTTTGCCGATGTGGTAGTTGTAAAACGGCTGGGAGAGGCCAACCGCGGCATCGATGGCACAGGTGCCGACCATCTCGCCGGTCTCCAGATCCTCAGCCACGAAGAAGTAGAGGCAGTCCCCCTTGCCGGCGGGCTTGTCGGAAAAAGTCTGGGTAGAAGCATCGATCTTGCGCTGCAGCAACTCATCGTTGACGGGCAACGAGGTCATGCCGGTGCCGGACTCGATGGCGCAGGTCTTGAGCCCGGCAAAATCTTTTTGCTCGATGGGACGGATAACCAACATAAATGACAACTCCCTTTCATTGACGACAGGTGGGGGCCCGGCTCCTGCCGGGAGAGCTCCCCACCTCAATTTGGAATCAGGCGTTGACCACCTGGGCAACCGCCTTCTCGAAGCGGGCCAACCCTTCCTTGATGTCCGCTTCCGGGATCACCAGTGAAGGGGCAAAACGAACCACGTTGGTACCGGCAACCAGTGCCATCAGCCCCTGATCGATAGAGGCCAGCAGGAAGTCGCGGGAACGCCCCTTGAAGTCCTCGCTCAGAGCGGCACCCAGCAGCAGCCCCTTGCCACGCACTTCGCTAAAGCAGTGGTATTTGGCGTTGATGGCTTCAAGCCCATCACGGAACAGCTGCTCGCGTTGCTTGATACCCGCCAACACCTCCGGGGTGTTGATCACATCGATCACTGCTTCCGCCACCGCACAGGCCAGCGGGTTGCCACCGTAAGTAGAGCCGTGAGTGCCCACTTTCAGGTAAGAGGCGATTTCGCTGGTAGTCAGCATGGCGCCGATGGGGAAACCGCCCCCCAGCGCCTTGGCGCTGGTGAGGATGTCCGGCGTGACGCCGAGCCCCATATAGGCATAGAGATCACCGGTCCGGCCGACCCCTGACTGCACTTCGTCATACACCAGCAGGGCATTGTGTTTGTCGCACAGCTCGCGCACCCCTTTGGCAAACTCGTCGGTAGGACGAATGATGCCACCCTCCCCTTGCAGCGGCTCCATCACCACGGCGCAGGTGTTGTCGGAGATCACCTCGGCTAGTGCCGCCAGATCGTTGTAGGGAACATGGGTAATGTCACCGGGCTTGGGACCGAAGCCATCGGAGTAGGCAGCCTGGCCACCGACGCTGACGGTAAAGAAGGTACGACCGTGGAAGCCCTGATTGAAGGCGATGATCTGGGTCTTCTGCTCGCCAAACTTCTCGATGGCGTAGCGGCGAGCCAACTTGAGGGCAGCTTCATTCGCTTCGGCGCCGGAGTTGCAAAAGTAGACCTTGTCGGCAAAGGTGGCCGCGACCAGCTTCTTGGCCAGACGCAGGGCCGGTTCGTTGGTCATTACGTTGGAGAGGTGCCACAACTTCTCGCCCTGGGTTTTCAGAGCCTCGACCAGCTTGGGATGACAGTGACCCAGGCCGTTAACGGCGATACCACCGGCGAAGTCGACATACTCGCGCCCCTCCTGATCCCAGACACGTGACCCTTCACCACGCACCGGGATGATCTTGGCTGGCGCATAGTTGGGAACCATCACTTCATCAAACACTTCACGTGTCACTGCCAACAACTCTGACATATAGCTCTCCTTCAGATTCGGCGACAGAATAATCCACCGCCTAAAAGTTAAATCCGTGTAAACGTGACGGGATTATCACAGAAATAAAGTAAAAAGTCTGTAACAAGACGACCTATGAGGAACAATGTTCGATTGACCTTGAGATTTTAGGCAACCGCATTGCATAACGACTCAGGGGGGCTTGGCAAGAGATAATTTGGGCTGGAAGGGGGCTGAATAAAGTGTCAGAGAAATATTTTTTACCTTCTTTCAAACTTGAGAAGGTGATCACAAATTTTTATGAACAGGACAGAAAATTGGCCAGCAGCAAATGGCCCTGTTCGCTCAAAATACTCTCCGGATGGAACTGAACACCCTCGACAGGAAGTGTCTTATGGCGTAATCCCATGATTTCGTCAAACGAGCCATCGGCATGCTCGCTCCAGGCGGTGACCTCGAAGCAGTCGGGCAGCGTGTCGCGCTCCACCACCAGTGAGTGATAACGGGTCACCCGCAAGGGATCCTTTAGACCGTAGAATACCCCTTCGCCGCGATGGCGAATCAGGGAGGTCTTGCCATGCATCACCTGACGCGCGCGAACCACGCGGGCACCAAACGCCTGCGCCAGCGACTGGTGGCCAAGGCAGACGCCAAGAATGGGTAGCTTGCCGGCGAAGTGGCTGATGGCATCGAGAGAGATCCCCGCCTCATTGGGTGTACAAGGACCGGGAGAGATCACCAGAAAACGGGGGGAGAGCTGCGCTATGGCATCAAGCGTCAGTTCATCATTGCGCTTGACCACAACCTCTTGTCCCAGGGCGCCGAAATATTGCACCAGATTCCAGGTAAAAGAGTCGTAGTTATCGATCAACAACAGCATGAGATAACCAACAGTGGAGAATTAACGATCGAGATAACGACCCTGTTCCATTTCCCGTTCACGCTGACACTCGGCCAGATAGATGGCTGCAGCGATGGCAGCAGTCTTGTGATGTTTATCGATGGCATTGGAGACCATCAATTGCAGGGTATTGAGGTTTTTCGCCTTGCGGAACTTGCGCAGCCAGTGACCTTTATCACTCAGCTCTTCAATCGAAATATTTGGTTGAACAGACATGCGTACTCTTGGGGATATAACCCGGGTTGAAATAAAGAATTAAACAAAATACAACGTGGGAAAATAAAGAAAGCCAGGCAAATACCCAGCTCTCTTCTACTACACCTTCCCAGTATGTCAGGCTCGAGGAACGAAGCCGACTACATCATATACGCTGGTCAGGGTTTTTTCAGCTCTTTCACGCGCCTTTTGTGCCCCTTCGGCAAGAATCGCAATCAGATGGGCCTCATCCTGACGCAACTCGTGGAAACGAGCCTGGATCGGTTCCAGCAGCGCAACCACGGCTTCGGCGGTCTCGGTCTTGAGGTGACCATACATCTTGCCTTCGAAGTGCTGCTCCAACTCGGGGATGGAGCGGCCGGTCACACCGGACATCAGGGTCAGCAGGTTGGAGACACCCGGTTTGTTTTCCGGGTCGAAACGCACCACCGCCGGCTCGTCGGAGTCGGTCACCGCACGCTTGATCTTCTTGACGATCTGCTTGGGATCTTCCAGCAGGCCGATGAAGTTGGCCTCGTTGTCATCAGACTTGGACATCTTCTTGGTCGGATCCTGCAGGCTCATCACCCGTGCCCCTTCGGTCGGAATGAAGGGTTCCGGCATGGTGAACACGTCACCATAGAGGTTGTTGAAACGGGTGCAGATGTCGCGGGTCAGCTCCAGATGCTGCTTCTGGTCGTTGCCGACCGGCACCTGATTGGCCTGATAGAGCAGAATATCAGCGGCCATCAGCACCGGATAACCGAACAGGCCGACGTTGACGTTGTTCTCGAAACGGGCTGACTTGTCCTTGAACTGGGTCATGCGCGACAGCTCACCCATCTGGGTATAGCAATTGAGGATCCAGCCCAGCTCGGCGTGCTGCGGCACGTGAGACTGGATGAAGACAGTGCTCTTCTTGGGATCGATACCGACCGCTAGATAGAGGGCAGCCGCGTCCAGACAAGCTTTGCGCAGGGCTGCCGGGTCCTGACGAGTGGTGATGGCATGCAGGTCGACGATGCAGTAGAGGCAGTCGAACTCATCCTGCATGTTGACCCACTGACGCAGGGCCCCCATGTAGTTGCCGATGGTCAGTTGACCGGAGGGTTGCGCTCCGCTCAATACGATTGGTTTAGTCATGAGAGTGTTAATCCTTGTTATTCAGCCAGCCCAGCTGCGCTATTAGACCAAAAGTGCATCGAGCTGGGCAAACTGCTCGAATACCCAGTCTGGATGGGAGTCGGCAATGGGGCGGCCATAGTTGTAACCGTAGGTCAGGCCCACCACCTTCATGCCGGCCGCCTTGGCCGCCAGCACGTCATTTTCGGAGTCGCCCACCATTAGAGTGCGAGCCGGGCTCACCCCCAACTCCTGGCAAGCGTGCAGCAATGGCTCCGGGCTCGGCTTCTTGACTGGCACGCAGTTGCCGCCAAGCCAAAGTTCGAAACAATCGCTGATGCCAAGGGCATCGAGGATGGGTGCCACGAAATCACTCGGCTTGTTGGTGACGATCGCCTGCTTGTAACCCAGGGTTTGCAGGCGACGCAGACTCTGTGCCACCCCTTCATACATCGCCAGCCCTTGCAGCAGGCAGGCGTTGTAGTGCTGGAAAAAGATCGGTCTGGCCTTGGCAAACAGCTCGGGGTCAGCCTCGCGATAGGCGAGCGCCCGCTGGATCAGCTTGTCGGCACCGTTGCCGACCCAGGTACGGATCACCGCTTCATCGGCCTGCGCCAAACCGAGGTCTGCCAGAGTCAGATTGACTGCCAGCGCCAACTGGGCGGCGCTGTCGATCAGGGTGCCGTCCAGATCGAACAGCACCAAATCAAATGCGCGCTCAGCGTGTGACATGAGCCAGCTCCGCACGCATCTTGTCGATCACCGCTTTGTAGTCAGGCTGACTGAAAATGGCAGAGCCGGCGACAAACATGTCGGCGCCCGCTTCGGCGATCTCGCGAATGTTGTCGACCTTCACCCCGCCATCAATCTCGAGGCGGATATCGCGACCGCTCTCGTCGATCAGACGACGCACCTGACGCAGCTTGTCGAGGGTACCGGGGATGAAGCTCTGACCACCGAAGCCCGGGTTGACCGACATCAGCAGGATCACGTCCAGCTTGTCCATCACA
This sequence comes from Aeromonas sp. 604282, assembly GCF_049170575.1. Classification (NCBI taxonomy): domain Bacteria; kingdom Pseudomonadati; phylum Pseudomonadota; class Gammaproteobacteria; order Aeromonadales; family Aeromonadaceae; genus Aeromonas; species Aeromonas sp. 604282. Next base: position 90,156 of record NZ_JAAKMV010000004.1, read on the forward strand.
TATTCGAGGCAGGAGAGCGAGGTAGCAGGATTCAGCACCAGACCCGCCTGGCAGCCCATCTCCTTGATGAGGCCCAAAGAGCGATCAACGTGATCGGACGCTTCCGGATGGAAGGTGATGAGGGAAGCACCGGCCTTGGCAAAATCGGGAATGATGCGATCCACCGGCTTGACCATCAGGTGCACGTCGATGGGGGCCTCGATACCGTAGTCACGCAGCGCCTGACAGACCATGGGGCCAATGGTCAGGTTGGGGACATAGTGGTTGTCCATCACGTCGAAGTGAACCACGTCGGCACCGGCAGCCAGTACCTTGGCTACATCGTCACCCAGACGGGCAAAATCGGCAGAGAGGATCGAGGGGGCAATCAGAAAGTCTTTCATCAGCATCATCCATTGGCAGCCAGGGAGAAAAAGCGGCGCAATTTTAACGTAAAAGGCGGGCGAAAACGACTCGAATGCGGGGTAAATGGGGCAATCGCCTCCCCTCCCCCAGCCACCCGGGTTTTGCGGCATCGGCACGGGCGCGGACTTGCCCATAAAAAACGGCGCCCCTGGGCGCCGCATGTTCTATTACGTCAGTGGCAGCAGTTCGCTGTCGCTGGGATAGTAGCCCTGCTCCGGTTCGATTCCTGGGGGATAGAGCGCCAACAATTCGGCCACCTTGTTGCGGGTGCCGCCGTTGCGACTGATGGTGCGCTTGACCAGGATTTCGTCGAGGCGGGCACCGCGATAAAGCTCACGAGTCAGCTCGATATCGTGGTTGCTGATCAGCACCGGCACCCCTTTGTGAGCGGCGGTGTGGCGGGCCAGTCGCGCCAGGATCGCCTGATCATCCAGGGTAAAACCGCCGGAGGCATAGGTGGTGAAGCTCGCCGTAGTGGAGAGCGGCGCATAGGGTGGATCACAATAGATAACCCAATCCTCTTCGGCACGCTTGATGGCATCGGCGTAGCTCTCGCAGATAAAGGTCGCCTTCTGCGCCTTTTCGGCAAAAGCCCACAGCTCTTTTTCCGGGAAATAGGGTTTCTTGTAGGAGCCGAACGGCACATTGAAGCCGCCCTTCTTGTTGTAGCGGCACAGTCCGTTGAAACCGTGACGGTTGAGAAACAGGAACAAGAGTGCCCGCTCGAAGGTGGTCTCGGTCTGATTGAACTGGGTACGCAGCCGGTAATAGGCCGCCTTGTGGTTGTGCTCTGCCACAAACAGCTTGCGTGCCTCGGCAATGAAACTGTCCGGCGTCAGCTTGAGGTGGTTGTACAGGCAGATCAGATCCGGATTGATGTCGTTGAGCACATACGCGTCGTAGTCGGTGTTGAGAAACACAGACCCGGCCCCGACGAAGGGCTCCAGCAACACACGCCCGGCCGGCAGGCGCTCGGCAATCTCTTCAACCAGGGAGTATTTTCCCCCGGCCCATTTTAAAAAAGCGCGTGTTTTTTTCATGGAAATCCGGTGTGTAAGAAGGCAAGACCCAAAAAGGGGGACGATTCTACCCCCTTATCCGGTATCAAGGCTATTGCTTCAGCTCTTTTTGTACCTGTGCAAACGACTTGGGCCAGGGCTGGCCTTTCAGCAAGGCTGGCGGAAGCTTGCGAATGGCACTCTTGGCCTGGGTCAGACCGGCATAATCCCCTTGCAGCACAACGTACCAGGGGCTGCCACGGAATTTGGTTTGATAGACCCATACCTTGCCCGCCAGACCATGCTCGGCGACAAACTGATCCACCGCCTTGGTGTTGCTAGCCCCCATCAGCTGAACGCTGTAGTGGTTGCGCGGCTTCTTGTTCAAGGTGGCGACCGGTGTCAGGGCCACCTTGGGTGCTGGCGCGGCAACCGGCTCGTTGCTGGCGGTTTTGGTGGTGGCCACAGGCGTTGCGGTTGTCACAGGATTCTGTGCCTTGGCGGTACTGGCCGGAGCTGTGGTTGCGATTGCACCACTGGGGGCTGTACCACTCGGGTTCTTGCCGGTCAGCTCGTCCACCACGTCAGTAGGCAGAGCGCCGCTCACCTTGGGTTCGGTCATCAGCTTTTGCACGACCTCGTCAGAGATCACCACCCGACGCCCTTCGTAATTGGTTGATTCGGTGGTCACAGTTTCGCTCTCCACCGATTTGGGCAGCACTTTCGCCTCCGGCTGCCAATCCTTCACTACCCCGTTGGGATTGCTGGCTGCATCGCTGTTTTGCGCGCCTTGTGAAGCGGTATCGGTATTCGAACCGCCTGCGGTGAGGGGATCGCCTCCCGTTACCGGGATCGGCAATGCCGTGTTCTGCGCAGGATCCTGCAGTGCCGGTTTGCTTTCATTGTCAAACAGCGCTGGCAGCAGGTAACTCAATGCCAGCAGGCCGCCAGCGACCAGCGCGATGGCGGTGGCAATCTTCTTGACAGGCAACTCCGCCTGACGCTTCTTGGGCCTTCTGTCGGTCATGATATCCTCCAGTAACTGCATGATGGTGGACGGATGTCCGTTCGCCGTTTTCAGGATCTCCTCCACTTGCGGCTTGGGCAAGAGGGTCGCCGGGATCTTGAGCTCTTTGGCTTTCTCATACAAGAAGATGCGCTGCTCGGGCGGGCTCAGTGGCGGCACTTCCAGCTCAAGGGCTGGCATGGCACGCCCTTTGAGCTGCGGCCGTTGGGTACGACACCAGACGTCACTGCCCGAGACGATAATGGCCAGCTGATGGGGCGCCGCCAGGGTATCGTTATGACGGATGATCGCCCACAACTCTCCCAGCAATTCGGCTGGCAACTGGTCGGCCCGCTCTATCAGCAGCAACAGGGTGGCTGGCTTGCTCCCCTCCAGCATGCGAAAGAAGCTCTCCGCCAGTGCATCCTGTGGATTGAACAGCGGGCGCGCCACCACCTGTGGCAGCAACAGCTGGCGCACATCCACCATCTTCATGGCAGGTGTACCAATCAGGCTTACCACCCGCACTTTTTCCGGCAACACGCCGAGCAGGGATTCGCACAGGGTACCGCGACCACAACCGGGTTTACCGGAGAGAAAAATGAAAGGGTGATTGAATTCAATCAGATGCAGCAGCCGGTCAACCAGCTGCCGCTGGGAAGGAAGTTTTAGCAGTTTATTCGTCACGACCAGACTCGATCACCGCCAGCAACTCGGCATCGGACACATCCCCCACCACCTGCGCATGGCCGATGCCAACCGGCAACACCAGACGCAGCTTGCCTTCCAGCACCTTCTTGTCACGGCGCATATGGCGAATAAAGGCGGCGAAATCCATCTCGGCAGGCGCATGAATGGGCAAATTGGCGGCCAGCAGCAGAGCGCGCACTCGCGCGACGTCCTCTTCGCTCATATCGCCACGGGCCTGCGCAGTCCAGGCTGCCAGCATGGTGCCGGCGGATACTGCTTCACCGTGCAGCCAGTTGCCATACCCCTGCTCGGCCTCGATAGCATGACCAAAGGTGTGACCCAGATTGAGCAGCGCACGGACGCCGTGCTCGGTCTCATCCTGACCGACCACATCGGCTTTGATCTCGCAGCAACGTTTGATGGCGTAGACCAGCGCGGCAGATTCCAGCTGTTGCAGACGCACCATGTTCTGCTCCAGCCAGCTGAAGAAATCAGCATCCCAAATGATGCCGTACTTGATCACCTCGGCCATCCCCGCGGCAAATTCGCGGGCTGGCAAGGTACTCAGACATTCGGTATCGATAACAACTTGTTTGGGCTGATAAAAAGCCCCAATCATGTTCTTGCCGAGGGGGTGGTTGACAGCGGTTTTACCGCCGACAGAGGAGTCAACCTGGGAGAGCAGGGTGGTCGGGATCTGGATAAAAGGAATGCCACGTTGATAGCTTGCTGCCGCAAAGCCCACCACATCCCCGATCACACCGCCCCCCAGAGCGATGAGGGTGGTATCACGCCCATGGTTGGTTTCAAGCAGAGCAGACATGATCCGCTCAAAGGTCGCCAGGTTCTTGTATGCCTCACCGTCAGGCAGGATCAGGGATTCAACCTGAAAACCGGACAGCAGTGCCATTACCCGTTCAAGATAGAGCGGGGCAACGACCGTGTTGGTCACTATCACCACCCGCCTGCCTTTGATGGTCGATCCCAGCGCCTCGGGGCGCTGCAACAACCCGGCAGCTATCTCGATAGCATAGCTGCGCTCACCCAGTTCAACCTTCAACCGTTCCATGGACGTCCTCTTGATTACATACCGATCAGCTTCACAATCTGATTGGCAACGATCTTTGCGCTTTGATCATCTGTCTGGATAACAAAGTCAGCCACTTCTTCATAAAGGGCGTTGCGCTCTTGTGCCAAACGCTCAAGCACCTCACGCGGCGGCTCTTCGGTCTGTAGCAGAGGACGGCGTTTGTCTCGCTGTGTGCGCGCCAACTGCTTTTCAATGGTGGTTTCGAGGTAGACCACGATGCCACGAGCAGACAACTTGTTGCGGGTTTCCCGGCTCTTGATGGCACCACCACCGGTTGCCAGCACGATACCCTGCTGCTCAGACAATTCGCTGATCACCTTCTCTTCGCGAATACGGAAACCCTCTTCGCCTTCAACATCAAACACCCAGCCGATATCGGCACCACTGCGGCGCTCAATCTCATGATCTGAGTCGAAAAACTCCATATGCAGTTGTTCTGCCAGATGTCTACCTATGGTGCTCTTGCCCGCACCCATGGGACCTATCAGGAAAATATTGCGTTTCTCAGCCATGTTTTTTCGTTAGTAATTACAAACTGTACGACCCCGATGAATACTGGATCGGGGTACCTATGAACCTTATCTTGCGATGGATCAGGAGGGGGATTATCTCAATAGATATCGGGACTGGCAACCGCAGCCCTTACGCCCCAACCTCATTGGGGCGTAAGGTTATATGTGTTTTACCTTCACATGTAAAGCCTTCAGAAGGCGTCGGTGACTATCTTGGGGGTCACGAAAATCAGCAATTCCCGCTTTTTGTTCTCGCTGGTGGTCTTGCGAAACAGGGCCCCCAATCCGGGTATATCGCCCAGCAAAGGCACCTTGGTCACATCACTTTTGATAGTCTGCTGATAGATGCCGCCGAGTACCAGAGTCTCACCATTGTTCACCAGCACCTGTGTCGTGATGGACTGAGCATTGATGGAAACCGCATCACCGGTACCGGTCGGTACGGTTTCGCCCTTGGTATCCTGGGTGACGGTCAGGTCGAGAATCACACGATTGTCAGGGGTGATCTGCGGTGTAACCTTCAGGCTCAGCACAGCCTTCTTGAAGGTGACCGAGGTTGCACCACTGGAAGAGGACTCCACATAGGGGATCTCGGTACCCTGTTCAATCAATGCCGGTTTCTGATTAGCCGTGGTCACCCTCGGACTGGCGATAATCTCTGCCTTGCTCTCTTTTTCCAGCGCCGACAACTCGAGATCCAGCAAGGTGCCATCAGCCAGACGGGCAACCTGGAATGCCAAAGTACCAGCAGCATTGGTCACCGGCAGGTTGACGTTCAACCGATCGTCAGCTGATGGCCGGGGATTGATAGCCGAACCGCCGTTGTTATTACCTGAGCCATCATTCCCCTCAATAGAGCCGGACGTGCTATTACCATGTCCATCATTCTTGGTCACCCCCCAACGCACGCCAAGCGCCTCATCAAAACCGTCGTCGATAGTCACCATGCGTGCTTCAATGACGACCTGCTTGACCGGAATATCCAGAATATCGAGCATCCGCTTGATGCTGCTGATCACTTCAGCCGTATCTTTGACCACCAACACGTTGGTGCGCTCATCCACACTCACCGCGCCACGTGGCGACAGCAACTTGGTACTCTCGGATGAGAGCAGAGCAGCTACTTCGGATGCTTTCGCATAGTTAATCTGCAAGTATTCGGTATATAACTGGGCCAAATCGGCCACCTGATTACGGCTCTCTAACTGCTGTTTCTCCCGTGCCGCAATCTCTTCAGCCGGAGCAACCAGCAGGATGTTGTTATCAAGCCGCTTATCCAGACCACGTACTTTCAAAATGATGTCGAGCGCCTGCTCCCAGGGCACACCATCCAGTCGTAATGTCAGATTGCCGGCTACAGAGTCGGTGGTCACCAGATTGAGGTTGTTGAAATCTGCGATAAGCTGCAGCACAGTACGGACTGGAATATCCTGGAAGTTCAATGAGATAGGCTTTCCTTGGTACTGCCTTGAGGACGCCGATGCCGCCTGACGTTTTTTCACCTCGATAATGAAAAGTTTATCGGCCTGATCGTAACGGTAATCAAATTGACCATTAACCGACAGTTCAAATAGAGTGTCACTGCCTTGTCGAGACACCTCAACCTGAGAGACCGGCGTTGCAAAATCCTGCACGTTGATCAGATTAAGCAAACCATCGGGCACCCTAGTGCCATGAAACTTGGCTAGTACGGTCTGGCCGCGGCTGCTCACATCGACGGCAGCCGAGCTGTTGTCCAGCGTGACCAGAAACTCCCCCTGGCCATCCTTGCCACGACGAAAATCCACCCCAGTCACCGAGTTGAAATAGGCTCCACTCCCACCGTTCTGATAGTTGCTGAGCAATGGTTTACTGGCGGTAGGAGTAGCAACAGGGGAGCTGACAGGTGTCACAGGTAGTGACTTGGCAACTACCTGAGAATTGAGTAGTGCCGAGGGTGCTGGTGTGGCCAGCATTGCAGAGGACGCTGTTACAGCAGGAGCAATCAGAGCACTATCACCATTATTCAGGGCAGATGAGGTCCCATCCCCCAGGGAAACCAGCAACTTGTTACCCTGCTGCTGAACCTGATAGGGAGCCAGCTGATCGAGCGCAATTTTGATGTCAAGGCCAGCCCCCTTCCCTTCCACCTTAATATTGTCTACCCCCTGACGCTGAATAGGCAGCGGATTTACCTTGAGCGCCCCCACGGCTCCAGGCACATGCAGCAGAAGCTGATTAGGTTGATAAGAGAGGCGATCGGTAAAGCCACTCACAGGCTCGCTGAAGCTGAGCTCCAATTGCAACTGATCTGCCAACAATGGATTAACTTTTATCTCTTGCAAGGTTGCCACTGCCCACGCCTGGCTGAAGGCACTGGCGCAAAACAGCAAAGCCACTTTTGTTAGACTGTCTATGGTTGTTCTCATTGCTGTTCGTCCCTGATTATTGTTTTTCTTGCATATTGGCCATCGCCAACTGGGTTTCTCTTGTTACCCAGCACCCCTTTCCATCCGGAATGGTTTCCAGCAAATCCACAGCCGTAGGAGTAATCTTGATGACTCGCCCCTGATCGAGCCCCATATACTGGTTGAGCCCGACCCGTATGGATTTTCCATCGGGTGTGCTGATCAGGGCCCACAACTGCCCGGCCTTGCCCAAAGAGCCATGCATTGACAAGCTGGCGAGGGAGTAGTTTTCCAGCACCTCTTTTTCTCTGTCCATCATAACCTGCGCGCAATCAGGTTTCACTTGGGAGGCATTCGCTCGTCCGACACTTGCTTCTGGTTGAGGCATCATGAAAGGGCTACGCAGGTCACGTTGTTGATAGTGCATGGGGGAAAACGGCTTCAACTGGGGTAACGGTTCAATCGGCACAGGAGGTCTTGCCTTGATTTGGGCAATATAGGAATCCATCTCCTCCTGACCACCACACGCCGCCAGCAAGAGAGCAGGTAACAAGCAGCAGATGCGTCTCATTGTTTCTGCTCCACTGTTTTACCATTGTACTTATATGTTTTGGCAAGCATCGACATAGAAATCAGGTCTCCTGGATCCTTGCTCTGACTCAAGGTAAAGGAGTCGAGAATAACGATACGAGGCAAGGCCGCCATATCTGCTGTAAATTTGCCTATCTGATGATAATCACCCACTACCTCGATCCTCATAGGCAGTTCGGTAGAAAATTCGTGCTTGACTTCTGGTTCCCAGTTGATGCGATTCAGTTTCAAGCCATTATCGGTGGCAATAAAGCTGATATCGTCAAGCAAGCCGGCAACCTCATGGGTATTTGGGAGTTGTTTAAGCTGAGTATCGACCAACTGCTCGAGCTGGATCATTTGTGCCTTGTAGGCTCCCAGGTTAGCTGCCAGCATCGCCTTGCTTTCAAACTGACTTTTCAGCTCTGTCTCTCTGGCACTCTCGTTAGTCAGATTGCCCAATGAATTGGCTATCACATAGTAATAAATAGCACCACCAGTCAATACACAGCACAGCAGGATAAAGACCGCTTTAGCCCATTTTGGCCAGCTCGCGATGTCATTCAGATCAAGCTCGTTGAGTTGCTGAAGATTCATTTGCTCTCCTTGGCCATATCCCCGGCAGCCGCGGCGTTACTGGCAATCAGGAACATCATCGAGAATTGGCTCAACGATACCGGTGCGACCTCTGACGCAAAAATTGTGCTGATTTTTGACTGCCCCAACCAACCGGAGCCATCGATTCGACGCATCATGCTGGCCACTCGGCCATAAGCTTCTGTCTTGCCATTGACATCGATAATGTTGTTTTGCAATGAGAGGGTATTAAGATAAACCCCATTGGGTACCAGAGAGGGGAGCTGGTTAAAGAGGCGAACAGGCACATTCCTCCGCATCTGCAGATGTTCGATAAGCTGCATCCTATCGATCAGCTCTTTGCGACGCTCCTTGAGCAAACGAATCTCACCTAATTGCGCATCGAGGATGGTCATCTCCTGAACCAACCGCTGATTGCGCTGCTGCTGGGCGGTAATCTGGCGCTCGACCAGCCAGTTGGCAAAGAGACTCAGTGCGACAGTGACCAACACGAAAAGCCCAAGCAGGGCTCCGAACTGTTTCTTTTGACGCTGAGCCCGGGCCTCGCGCCAAGGGAGAAGGTTTATATTTGACATGGTGTAAAACTCCTCAGAGCCAACCCGAATGCCGTCATATATTTAGCTCCATGTACCAGGTCTGCGTTCCCTTTCGGTTTTCCAAACAGGGTGAACAAATCCGGATGAAGTACCTCGCAATTGGCTTCTTCTTTTATTTGCACCAACAAGCCAGGTAGTAAACTACCACCCCCGGTCAGCACCAACTTGGCAATATCGCGGTAGCCTGACGAGCTGCAAAACAGCTGGATATTACGCCGCACCTGTTGTAGGAGCGAGTTGATATGTGGCATCAGCACGTCCAGCTCATGGTCAACAGGTAAAGTACCTTTGGTCTTGGCTTGTTCAGCCTCATCAAGGGTCATGCCATAAAAGGATGAGATGGCCTGGCTATATTGATCACCGCCGAAATTCTGCAATCGAGAGTAGATCACCTCCCCCTTAACCAAGGCGGCGAAAGTCATGGCACTGGCACCAATGTCGATCACTCCGATCGGTCGCTCACTCTCCTGCAACTCGGGCAAACAGGCCACTACGGCTCGTCCAAGTGCATGTGCCCCCACATCTACTACCTTGACGGCAATGCCTGCCTCAGCGAGGGCACTGACACGACCATTGACACTCTCTGTTCGAGCGGCACTCAGCAGAACATCCTGACGATCTTCACTGGCATTGGTGCCCAGCACCTCAAAATCGAGACTGACTTCATCAAGGGGGAAGGGAATGATCTGCTCGGCCTCCAGCTGCACCTGGCTCTCCAACTCCTTGTCACCGAGACGGGCATCAATCTGAATTACCTTGGTGATCACGTTGGAACCAGTCACTGCAGTCGCTGCATAATCGCTATGGCCAGAGATAAGACGCTTGAGGTTTTTCAAAGATGGGCTGACCCGCTCGATATCCTGCAGCTGGTAGTCAACCAGTGTTCCTTTCGGGGTGACAACCTCGGCTACAGATTCAATATGCAGCTTGCCGGGACGGCCACTGAGCGTAACGGCCTTGATGGTCTGGCTACCGAAATCAATGCCCGCCAGGGGGAGGAGGGATCCCTTATTAAATAGCCCAAACATATACACATCCATGCGTTATTGGGTTTTATACCTGAATTGAGTGTAGGACACTCTATCATATGAGAGCTTGACCCATCCTAAATGCTCTAACTATCAATGTCATAAAGTTTATACCGAAAAGTGACCCACCTCGCTTTCTTGAGATGAAGGCGGCACCTTGGTTATTGCTCAGCGTAGTGCTAACCTCTCGCATCCTGTCGATGGGTGACTTGCCACAGGAAAACCTCGAATTCCAGATGGCAAAAGGGCTATACTCTGCGCCCGTTGGCTAAATTTAAGACGATTGGTAGTTCTTCCATGCTGAAATGGCTCGTTCGCCTGTTTATTGTCATGATGCTGGGTGCTGTGCTGGGTGTTGCCAGCCTCATCGGTATCTACTTCTATATCAAACCCCAACTGCCCGATGTCACCGCACTGCGTGATGTCAAACTGGCAACCCCGATGAGGGTCTACAGCCGAGATGGGGAGTTGATCGCCCAATATGGCGAAATCCGTCGCATTCCGTTGCGCCTGGATGAAATCCCCCAACCAATGATCGATGCCGTACTGGCAACCGAAGATGCCCGCTTCTACGAGCACCCCGGCATTGACCCCATCGGCATCATTCGCGCCGCCTCCGTCTGGGCCGTATCAGGTCATGCCCGTCAGGGTGCCAGCACCATTACCCAGCAGGTTGCCCGCAACTTCTTCCTGAGCAATGAGAAAACCATCATCCGCAAGATCAAGGAGGTCTTCCTGGCCTGGCGGATCGAGCAGAATCTCTCAAAAGACGAGATCCTCGAACTGTACCTCAACAAGATTCCTCTCGGTTATCGCTCCTTCGGGATCGGTGCTGCGGCTCAGGTTTATTTTGGTAAAGAGGTCAAGGATCTGGGGCTGGACGAGATCGCCATCATTGCCGGTCTGCCCAAAGCCCCCTCCATGCTCAACCCCATCCGCTCCCCCGAACGCGCCTTTGCTCGCCGCAACGTTGTGCTGGGCCGGATGCTGGAGACCGGCAAGATCACCCAGGCCCAATTTGACGAAGCCTCCAAAATGCCGATCAAGGCCCGTTTTCACGGCGCCGAAGTGACCCTGCACGCCCCCTATCTGGGGGAAATGGTTCGCCAGAAGATGGTCGAGCAGTTCGGTGAAGATGCCTACACCATGGGCCTGCACGTCTACACAACCGTCTCTGCCGAACGCCAGCGGGCGGCCAGACAGGCGCTGCTGGATGGCGTCTTTGCCTACGATATGCGTCACGGCTATCGTGGCCCGACGGCTCAGTTGTGGAAGGCTGGTGAGTCAGCCTGGGATTACGAGCAGATCGTGGCCCACCTTGGCAAGCAGCCCACTTATGATCCGCTGATGGCGGCCGTAGTTACCAAGCTCGGTGACCGGAGCGCAACGCTGGTACTGAAAAATGGCAAGGAAGCAGAGCTCGGCTGGAACGGCATTAAATGGGCCCGCTCCTTTATTACCGACGACCGTCAGAGCTATGCCCCGAAATCGGCGCGCGATGTACTGAAAGTCGGCGCCCAGATCTGGGTGCGGGAAGAGGGCGAAGAGTTGCTGCTGTCCCAAATCCCGGACGTCAACGCCGCGCTGGTTGCCATGAACCCGAAAAATGGGGCACTGGAAGCACTGGTCGGGGGGTTCAGCTTTGAGCTCTCCAAATTCAACCGGGTCGATCAAGCTCGTCGCCAGATTGGTTCCAATATCAAGCCTTTCCTTTATGCGACCGCGCTGGAGCACGGCTATACCTTGGCGTCGCTCATCAACGATGCGCCGATCAACCAGTGGGATCCGTCAAAAGGGCCCATGTGGCAGCCCAAGAACTCCCCGGCCGTTTATGATGGTCCCACCCCGCTGCGTCTGGGTCTGGCCAAGTCCAAGAACGTGATGTCGGTTCGACTGATGCGCGCCATCGGTCTGGATACCTATATAGATGGTCTGACCCGCTTTGGCTTCCCTCGCGACTTCATCTCTCCCCATGAGTCGCTGGCACTGGGCGCTGCCGAATTCACCCCCCTCGAGGTGGTACGTGGTTACTCGGTACTGGCCAACGGTGGCTTCCTGGTGACACCATATTTCATCGACAAAGTGACCGACAGCCTGGAGAACACCCTCTATCAGGCCAATCCCGCCATCGCCTGCAGCAATTGCGAACAGCAGACGGCGTCCGAACAGAGCACACAGTCACAGCCAACTGTTGATGGCACAGCACAAGATGGCTCTCAGACTCCTCTCGCACCGCTCATAGCCCCGCATACCATAAGTGCCCAGAGCGCATTTCTGATCACCGACACCCTGAGCACAGCCATCTGGGGTGGCAACGGCTGGCGTGGTACCGGCTGGCGTGCAGCCCGCGACCTGAAGCGTCACGACATCTCCGGTAAAACCGGTACCACCAACGAATCGCGGGATGCCTGGTTCTCCGGCTACACCCCGGACATAGTCGCTACTTCCTGGATCGGTTTTGACAACCACCAACGTGGCCTTGGTCGTGCCGAATTTGGTGGTGGCGCCGCACAGCCTATCTGGATCGACTTCATGAAAGTCGCTCTCAAAAAGCTACCGGAGCACAAGATGCCGGTTCCCGAGGGGATCATGACGGTGAAGATTGACAGCGAAACAGGCCTGCTGGCGACCAGTGGTGGCACCGACGAATACTTCAAGGAAGGTACTGAGCCGACCCGTTACGCTGCGCCCAGCTCGGACGGCAATCAGGTCTACGGCGGCGACAACCCCGATATGGAAGGGCCTGTCTCTACCGACGATATCTTCTAGGTCGCTCTTGCGGCAGAAGCAGAACCGGCAGCCTTGGCTGCCGGTTTTTTATTGGGCCAACTGCTTGCGCATCAATGTAGCGATCGTGGCCGCCAACTCGTTGAAACAAGGGCGACGCACCGAGTAGTGGCGATAGAGCAGCGAGATAGTCCGCCCTGGCACCGGGTCGACCACGGGTCGATAACTGACTCCTCCCTCATCATGATCGGCAGGTACGGCCAGCTTTGGTACCAGAGTCATGCCGCTACCGGCAGCTACCATGTTGCGCAGGGTCTCGAGACTGGTACCCTTGAAGCGCGGATCTTCACCTATCCCACCAGCAAAACAGAATCCCATCGCCTGATCCCGCAAACAGTGGCCATCGGCCAGCATCAGCAATTTCTTGCCCCTGAGATTGCCGAGCGGCACCTGTCTGGCCTGTGCTTCGGGGTGATGGCAAGGCACCGCCAACCACATCGGCTCGTGGTAGAGCTGGATTGAACCAAACCCCTCCATCCCCGGCATCTCGGCCAGAATGACGCAATCCAGCTCCCCCTCTTCCAGCCGCTTGAGCAGGGTCTGGGTTTGCTCCTCATAGAGGTAGAACTCCAGCTGGGGGAAACGCTCACGCAGGGCCTGGATAATGCGGGGCAACAGATAAGGGCCCACAGTCGGAATAAAGCCGATATGGATCTCCCCGGACATCGGCTCGGAAAAATGCTGGCCGATGCTCTTGAGCTCACGCACCTCCTTGAGCACCCGACGCGCCTGATGAGCCATGGCATCGCCAGCAGGGGTAAACAGCACCTTGCGCGAGGTACGTTCGATCAGAATGACACCGAGTTCATCCTCCAGCTTGCGCAGCTGACCACTCAGGGTAGGTTGACTGACAAAGCAGCGTTCGGCGGCTTTGCGAAAATGTTTTTCCTCATCCAGCGCCACCAGATATTCGAGATCGCGAAGATTCATACAGCAAGAGTCCTGCCTGGAAAATGGGCCATCAGCATGCACAATATCACCCAGCGGAACAAGTCATCGGCTCGCTCTGGCCCTCGGAAATAACAAAGCCCGATCACCTCGCGGCAATCGGGCTGTTTGACTCGACAAGGGATTACACCCTGAAACGGCGCACCATATCCTGCAACTGGCTGGCCAAATGGTTCAACTCGTTGCAAGCTTGAGCCATCTGGGTGGCACCGGCCGCCACCTCTTCGGAGGCGTGGCTGATATTGACCACGTTGCGGTTGAGCTCCTCACTCACCGCCCCCTGCTCTTCGGTGGCTGTCGCAATCTGGATATTCATGTGGGAGATGCTGCTGACCGAGCCACTGATCTGGGAAATGGACTCTCCCGCCTCCCGAGCGGTAGCTACAGTGGTGTTCATCAGCTCCTGACTCTGTTGCATGGTACTGCCCGCCTGTTCGGCACGCTGCTGCAACTCGGCAATGATGGTATTGATCTGGGAGGTGGAGTCCTGAGTGCGCTTGGCCAGCGTACGCACCTCATCAGCCACCACCGCAAACCCCCGTCCCTGCTCACCGGCACGGGCCGCTTCAATGGCCGCGTTCAATGCCAGTAGGTTGGTCTGTTCGGCAATGCCGCGGATCACCTCCAGCACCATGCCGATATTGCGGCTATCATCGCCCAGTTGCCGGATCACCACTGCAGTGCTCTCGATGGCCCCTGCCACCCGCTCGATGCGCAAAATAGAGTCATTAACAGTCTTGGCACCAATCTCTGCGGTTTCGCTGGCCGAGGTGGCGGCACTGGCGGCATCGCTGGTGTTGCGAGAAACCTCCTGCACCGTGGCCTGCATCTCGTTCATCGCGGTTGCCAGCTGATTAAGTTCATGCTGCTGGGCACTCATGTTGGCCGCTGACTGCCTTGCTACCGAGCTCATCTCTTCGGTGGCCGAACTCAGTTGCACCACTGAGCCCGACACTTCACTGACCAGGGTGCGCAAATTGGTCTGCATCTCGCCAAACCCTTTGGCAAGGGTGCCCAGTTCATCATTGTTGAACTGCTGCATATCGATGCGGGATGTAAGATCGCCGGAGGAGACACGGCGGGTCTGCTCCAGAAGGGCCATCACCGGATTGCGGATCTGGGCGGTCAACAGCCAGGCAATCACCACCACAAAACCCAGCGTCACCAGGCTGACAATAATGCTCATGGTTCTGGCATTGCTATACATGGCCGCAATGTCTTTCACCATCTCATCGGCAATCTCGTTATTGATCTCCCGCAAACGATAAGACTTGGCACCAACCTCTTCCAATGCGGCACGAGTCTCGTTTTTGCGCAGACTTCTGACTTTATCCAGATCGCCAGCAGCAAAGGCATTTAGCAGCTGGTCATGCACCGAAAAATACTTGGCCCCCGCCGCAACCACCTGCTCATAAACCTGCTTCTCTTCACCAGTAGTGAAAGGTAAAGCACCATATTTTTGGGCTGCTTGCTCAAATTCCTGCTTAGCCTTATTGAAGGTCAGGGTGCGATCGCTTACCTCTTGCTCATCTTTGTTCAGGCCACCGATGACCTGGGCCAACTCTGAACGACGCGCATCCAGCACGGCGACATGCATCTGGCTCGCCAGACGAGTAGAAGGCAGCAAATTACCTGTTATGGTTTCGGTATCACCATAGAGCTTTGCCAGCTGGCTGATTGAAAACCAGGCCAAGCCCAGTACCAACAAGGCCAGGATGGCAAATCCGGCACTCAGTTTCTGGCCGATGGACATGTTTTTGAACATATAAGGGCTTCCTTGAAATGAGTCTTCACTCCCGCAACATCCACCGGGAATGGTCATATAGAGCATAGCCTGCACCCAGAAAGTAGAAGGATTTCATACCGTTTCTGTGCTTGTTTGCCTATCGGCCCTGGACTCCTTTCCTGAAGCGAACCAGTGTTCAAATAACAGCCATCATGTGATTAGCGCCAGCAGATGCGTGCGCAGAGCATCCGGCTCCCCCAGAAAATCGGCAACCCGTACAGGCGTGACCCGCCCCTTGTGCATCAGCCCAAGGGTGGGATAACCCTGACCCCCCAGCCGCTTCATCCAGCCCTGGCTATCTGCCAGATGTTGCAGCAAGGGGGCCTGCAGATAAGCTTGCTGGAATGCCTCGGCTGCAATCCCCTGCTCTACCGCCAGAGTGGCAAGAAACGCCAGCTCGCCAGTCCAGATCCCGTCTCGATAGTGGGATTGCTGGATCCGGTGCAACATGGCCAACCCATCGCCCCCCAATGCCGTGACAGCCAAGATCGCGCGGATCGGCGGCTCGGAGTCCAGCAGAGCCCCTTCCCGCAACAGCAGTTCGTTGAAATAGCGCTCGCCAAAATGCTGGCCGGTCAGCGCTTCGATCCGCTGATCATGGGGGCGCACATAATCACGCAATGCCTCGCCCATCGGCTGACGGCGGCTGCCCAGCCAGAGGCCACCCGCATGCAGCTCGATCTTGAGCCCGTCAAGGGTGGCTGCCGCCTGCAACAGGGGCGCGGCACCGTAGCACCAGCCACAGAGCGGGTCATAGACATAATGGAGGGTAGTTTGTTGTTCGCTCATCTTCATTCTCACTTCAATCTTGGATAAAAAACCGGGCCCTGAGGCCCGGTAAAAAAACACAGGGAAAGCAGGCTCAGTGGCTTACCACTTCATCTCGCCGGTATTGACCTTGGCACCGATGGCCAGACCATCGTCAACCGGCAGCGCCGGGTAGGCCTTCTTCAGAGCCTCGATCAGCTCGCCGGAATTTTTTGCCTTGGCCAGCTCCTGCTCGAAACGCTCTACATAGTCACGGGTAAAGGTCACAGCCGCAGTGCCTTTGGGAGCAGTCCCCAGGAAGTGGCCCGGAACCACGCGCTCGGGTTTCAGGGCCAGCAGGTTGTCCAGCGCCTTGACCCAGTTGCTGCGGGCTGCTTTGGTCTGGCTGTCTGCCATCCAGACATGCACCCCGTGATAAACCGGCACACCACCAAAAGCAGTCTTGATGGAAGGGGCCCAGAGGTAGGCATTCGGGGTATTCATCTCTTTGATCTCAATCTTCTCGCCATCCAATGTCAGGTGGCTGGCAGTCATCACTTGCGGCACGGTCAGGCTCTTCGGTGCGCCCTTGCCGAGGATCGGGCTCCAGTAACTCAGCTTGGCATCCTTGGTCTGGTTGATATGGTCAACCACATGCTGGTCAGCCAGCACTTTGACATCCGGGAACGCAGCCATGACGGGCTCCAGACCGAAGTAGAAGTCGGGGTCACCGGCACTGATATACACAGTGGTCAGCTTCTTGCCGCTCTTCTTGATCATGTCGACCAGCGCCTGACCACTTTGCACGTCGAACTGGGCATCGATCAGGATGGCCTCTTTGTCACCGGTCACCAGTGAGGAGGAGACCGGGAAGATCGCCTTCTCGCCAGGGTTGTAGACGGTCACGCTCAGAGGGGCGGCCAGTGCGGCGCCACTCAGCAGGGTGGTAGCCAGAGTCAGGTTGCGGATCAGGGTGTTGTTCATCATCTATTCCTCATTAAGTATTCGGGGGGTCATTTGATGGACACAGTGTATTAGATCGCATAAGGTGCAAATACAGCATAAAAAGCGCATCACTGTTGCACATATCGAACATATAGAGAGCCATACATGGATCGACTGACCGCATTGCAGGTCTTCGTCAGCGTAGTCGAACAAGGGAGCCTGAGCGGCGCAGGAGAGAAGCTGGATATGTCGCGCGCCATGGTGTCGCGCTATCTTGCCGAGCTGGAGAGCTGGATGGGCGCCCGCCTGCTGCACCGCACCACCCGTCGTCTGAGCCTGACCGGGCCGGGAGAGGAGGCACTGAACCGGGCCCGCGCCATGCTGGCGCTCGGCGAAGAGATGGAGCAGATCGCCGTGAAGGGGGATGACGCCCCCAAGGGACAACTGCGGATCACCAGCAGCTACTCTCTGTCAGAAGCGCTGCTGGTCGGTGCTGCCAACGACTATCTGGCGCAATACCCTGGGACGGCCATCGACATCCTGCTGCTCGACAGAACCGTCAATCTGGTAGAGGAGCGGATCGATCTGGCAGTGCGCATCACCAACGACCTCGACCCCAATCTGGTGGCACGCCGTCTCGGCACCTGCCACTCGGTGGTCTGTGCCAGCCCGGCCTATCTGGCCCGTCATCCGATGCCACACAAGGTGCAGGATTTGGCGCTGCACAACTGCCTCACCTACACCTACTTCGGCAAGAGCCTGTGGGAGTTCAATGGACCGGATGGCCCCGAGTCAGTGCCGGTCAGCGGTAACCTGAGCGCCAACATCTCCAACCTGCTGCTGGAAGCAACGCTGGAAGGCGCCGGGATCAGCCTGCAGCCCCGCTACTCGGCCCAACCCTATCTGGAGCGAGGAGAACTGGTCCCCCTGCTGACCGCCTGGCAGCCCAAGCGCCTCGGGGTCTACGGGGTGTATGCCACCCGTAAACAGATGTCGCCGCTGCTGCGCAGCTTCCTCGATTTTCTGCTGGCCCGCATGGCGGCTGATCCCATCTGGCAGGAGTAAGCACTCCTCACACCCAAGCAGCACGAACATAACGAAGGGGCCGCTGCAGGCCCCTTCTTCATTCTGATCCCTTGATCAGGCTTCAAATCCGAATGGTTCTGAGTGCGGCGCTTCCGGCTGCGCACTCTCGTCGAGGAAAATATCCCGATAAGCCACATAGATGGAGTAGTTGAGCGCCGGGATCACCACCAGCAGACCTACCAGCAACAACATAGCGCCAAACAGCAACAACATAGCTGAGAGCAGTCCCCACCAGAAGAAGGGCCACATATTGCGCCAGCAGCCGAAGAAGCTCAGACGCACCGCCTGGATGATGCCGATATCGTGGAAATAGATGAGCGCCGGGGCAAAGGTGACCCCCATCAGCACGGGAACAATGAGCAACATCCCCACTAGCAATACCAGCAGCAGTTGCTGCAACTGGCTCGCAGAGACCACCATGCTCTCGGGAGCCTGCGTCAGCAGCGGGAGCAGCCCCCACACGGAGAGCAGACCGAGACAGACGAGTCCAACCAGGCTGAACAGCAGCAACACCAGTAGACCACCGAGCATCAGCGGGGTCAGCTTGTGGCGAAAACCGGCGAAGAGATCGGCAAACTGCAGCTGCTCGCCCCGATAGCCCCGTGCGGCGACCGCCACCCAACCCGCACCCCACACCATGTAAAGCAGTTGGGAGATGAAGCCACCCGCCGGCAGTTGTTCCAGCAGCATCCCCACCAGAAACCAGACCAGCACCATGGCCACGCTGATCCCCATCCCCTTGTTGAAGATATCGAACCCGCTGCGAACCCAAAGCCAGCCACGACCTGTTGTGTACCGGGCCGGTGTGGTACGCAAAGGGGGTAATCCGTTCATATCGTCTCCTCGGAGTGTCGGTGGCATCAGTGCCGGAAGCCGATTCTAGAGCCAGGGCGGGGGCGACTCAATGGCGAAGCAACCCGAGCACGACATAAAACCTGACGCAGCGATGCACAAAAGGGGCATCAGCCACGCCCCGCCACTGGCTGCCCCGACCATAACGAGGCACAATCTGCCCCCTTCCCCAGCCGCGCCTGTCGTGGCCTACGTGTCGTGATCACCCTTTAGTGATCGATGAATACCGGACAGGGGGTTGTCATCCCGCCATCCCGGGCGCTTTAACATCGAGTGGTATCGTCATGAGAGTTGTGTGTTGTCTGTTGTTACTGGCCAGCCAGTCAGCCCTGGCCGAGGGTTTTATCAGTCGCCTGCTCAACCATCCGGTGCCGGGTGGCGTTGCGGTGATTCCTCTTGGCGCGTCACCCACTGCCCCCACGGCCCGCTATCACGATAACCCCGTGCTGGTGGTGCGCGAAGATAACCAGTGGATCGCCATCGTCGGCATCTCTCTCAAAAACCCGCTTGGGGCCCAGCAACTGACCACTGGTGATGGCCGCACTCTCGGCTTCACCGTCACCCCCAAGCACTACCGCGAGCAGCATATCAAGCTCAAAAACAGCCGTCAGGTCAATCCGCTTGCCGAGGATATGACCCGTATCAACCGCGAGCTGGCGGAGCAGACCCGGGCTTACCAGACCTTCAGCCCCAACCAGCCGAGCAACCTGCTGTTCGACAAGCCGGTCAACGGCCCCCTCTCCAGCCCGTTTGGCCTGCGTCGCTTCTTCAATGGCGAGGAGCGCAACCTCCACTCCGGCCTCGACTTCGCCGTGGGCGCCGGCACCCCGATCAAGTCCCCCGCCGCAGGCAAGGTGATCCTGATCGGCAACTACTTCTTCAATGGCAATACCGTCTTTGTCGACCACGGTCAGGGGCTCATCAGCATGTTCTGCCACATGTCGAAGATCGATGTGAAGCTCGGCCAGAGCCTGCCGCGTGGCGGCATCGTCGGGCGAGTCGGCTCGACCGGCCGCGCAACCGGCCCCCATATGCACTGGAACGTCAGCCTCAACGACACCCGGGTCGATCCCGCCATCTTTATCGGCGCCTTCAAGCCTTGACCTGATTACAAGAGAGGCAACCCATGGCTGCCTCTCTACTATCTGCACGTCGTACCTGATTGCCTATCCGGCCTGCGTGTGAGCACCGGATTCCCGATGCATTGCCCGCCACATCACCAGCACCAGCAACAAGCTGCAGCTAGGCAATGCCAGCCATACCCCGGGCACGCCCCACAGGGTCGAGAATCCCCACAAGAAACCGCCGATCAGCACCAGCTTGCCACCGGTGAGCAGGGAGGCGATGCGGGCCCGATTGATGGCCTGGAAATAGGTGGCCCCCACCAGCAGCAAGCCCTCCATCGGCAGCCCCCAGAAGTAGAGCCAGATCCCGAGGCTCGCCACCGGCAAGAGAGCCGCGTTGTCGCCGGCAAACAGATAAACAGCCGCCTCCGGCCAGAGGTAGAGCGGTACCATACCGCACAGCGCGATGGCCACCGTCACGGTCAGTGCCAGATTGCGTACCCGCAACACCCGCAGCCAGTTGCCTGCTCCCGCATTGAAGCTGGCGATAGGCTGAATGCCCATGGCGATCCCCTCAAAGATAAGATAGAAGAACGCCTCGGTATAACTGATCACCCCGTAGGCAGCCACATGCAGGGAGGTGCCTACGGCCAGCAGTGCCTTGTTGTGTAGTGCCAGCACCACCGAGAGGTACAGGTACATCAGAAAGCTCGACACTCCGAGACGCAGCGTCTCCCCCATCAGCCGCCAGTTTGGCATCAGGGTATCCCAACCAATCCGCAGCTTGCTGCGCAGGGTAAAGAAGTGCCACAGACAGAGCCCGCCGGTCACCGCCTGGGAGAGCATGGTTGCGATGGCGGCACCTGCCAGTCCCCACGGAATAACAGCCATCAGCAGATAGTCAAGCAGCACATTGAGCAGGCCGCCGCCGACCAGGATCCAGGTAGTGAGCCCCGGGCGCCCGTCATTGCGCAGCAGGGCGGTAAAGGCCATGGAGAGAATGGCAAAACCGCCGAGCCAGGCATACCAGTGCAGATAGGCCAGACCGGCGCTGAAAATCTCTCCTTCGGCCCCCATCCAGGCCAGCATGGTGTCGCCATGACGGATCCCGACGTAGGCAAGCAGCACCGCGGCCAGCAGCACCATCACCAGTGCATTGCCGACAATATGGCGGGCCTTCTGCTGCTCGCCGCGTCCCAGATGAAAGGAGACCAGGGCCGATGCGCCCATGCCTATCAGGGCGCCGACTGCATAGAGCACGGCACAAATCGGGTAAGCGAGCATCAGACCGGCCAGCCCGTCCTGACCCAGAATATGACCGACGAAGATGCCGTCTATGGTGACATAGATGCCGGTGACCAGCATGGCGGCCACAGTCGGCGTAACGTAACGCCAGAAAAGGCGAGATAGCGGGGCAGTGCCCAGATCAACGGCTGACATATGTGGCCCAGTGCAGAAAAAGCGCTAGGGATAATAGCGAAAGGACAGCATGACTTCCTGTTATTTGTGTTACGAATCATTAATATAGACTGCTTTACCCAGCGCCTGGCCCTGCTTTAGGCTAGGACCACCCTTTCTGAACGGAAACGAGCCTCATGTTGCAACGCCTGCTCACCTTTCTGCTGCTCTCTCTGCTCTTGCTTCCCGCGGCACAAGCTGATGATGCCATTGCCCAGACCGAAGCCTTGCTGCAGAGCGTGCCCAAAAGCGATACCCCGGAAAACCAGAAGCTGCGGGAGAGCTACCAGCAGGCGCTGCAATATGCCAGAGAAGCGCTACGTTACCGGGAACAGAGCAAAGCCTATCAGCAGATCCTTATCGACTACCCCAAGGAGTCGGCACGGCTCAAGGAGAGCCTGCACAACTATCAGCCCCTCTCTCGTCCACCGCTCGCCACACTCAAGGAGGAGGCCCTACGCCAGGCAATTGGCCTGAGCAGCAACCGTCAACTCAATCTGCGCAAAGAGCGACAGGGGGTGATGGATAGCCTCAATCAGCTGGAAAGCACAGGTCAGGAGTATCACCTGCGGGTAGATGATCTGCGCAAACAGCTGCAGCTGACCCGCAGCCAGCTGGAACGACTGAGCTTCAGCAGCGAATCGGATCGGTTGCAGGAGTCCCAGCAACTGGTGACCAGAATGAAGGAGCAAAGTCTCTCAGACCGGATCCAGATGCTGGAGCTGGAGCAGCTTTCCGCCCAGCAGCGCAACGATCTTGGCAAGCTGAAACTGCAACAGCTCAATCTGGCCATCGCCGATGAGGATGAGTGGCAAGCCAGCTTGCTGGCCCAGCAGAACCAGCTGCGACGGGAGAAAACCGAGCTGGCACTCAAAGAGAGCGAGCGGCTGCGCAAGCAACTGACCACAGACATGCCGCTGCTGCTGGAGCAGCAGCAAAAAAACCAGGCGCTCTCGATCCAGCTCGGCACGCTGGAGGATCAGATTGAGCGGGTGCAGGACGAACAGCGCACCATCGACAAGAATCTGTTTGAGCTAAACGATCTGGTCAACTCGGTACGAGAACAGCTGGAGTGGCTGCAGATCAGTACGGCTTATGGTGAAAACCTTCGCAGCAAACTTTCCGACCTGCCAGCCTATTTCCCCCTCGACAAACTGGAGTCGGAGATCGTCAATGCCCGCATGGCCAAGTACCAGTACGAGAGCGAGCAGGATGGACTGAAGGACACCAACCTGTTGCGCGAGAAGTTGCTGTCCGGGGAGGAAGTGACACTGGATCGCCCACAATTGTCGGTGCTCGACAACCTGCTCAAGGCCCGTCGTCAACTGCTGACCCGACTAAACGATGCATCAGACACCCTGATCCAGGAACAGACCAGGCTCAAACTGCTCTATAGTCGCCAAAACAGCAAGATCGACGAAATCCGCGAACTCAGCGCCAGCCACCTGTTCTGGCTGCCGGATGTGCGCCCCTTTACGCCGCAGGTGATGCTCGGTATTCCTGCCGCGCTGGCCCTGGCCTTTAACCCGAACAACTGGCTGCAACTGCCCTATGCCATCGCCGAGAACAGTCCTATCACTCTCACCCTGGCAAGCCTTGGTCTACTGGTGCTGACCTGGAGCTGGATCAAACTGGCCCGCCATTTGAGCCAGTTCTGCGACTACATAGCACCGCGTATCGGCAAGGTGACCCAGGATAAATTCAGTCTCACCAGCCGCCTGCTGCTGCGCTCCCTGATTGCATCTTTGCCGCTGCCCGCAATGGTATTGATGGTTCGCGGCCTGCTCGAAGGGGCCTGGCAATACCCGTTCGCCGTTGCGATCGGGCGTGGACTTGGGGAAATATGGTTTCTGCTGCTGGCACTGGTGATGGCCCGTCACCTGACGCTCGAGCGGGGGATCCTGATCCTTCACTTCCGCTGGCCAAAAGAGCGGGTCCAGCAGGTATGGAACCAGTTTCGAACCCTGCTGCTGGTGCTGATCCCTAGCTTCTTCGTGCAGGGGATGGCCAACAGCTATCAGGAGCACGCCTTCTACGACTCCCTCGGCCGGATGGCCTTCATGATCGGCGCGCTCTGGCTGCTGCTTTTCTTTGCCCGCCTCAACCGGGAGCGACTACCGCTCACCTGGGGCCAGAGTGACATGACCAAGCCCCACCTGCTGCATCATTTCATCTGGAACAGCCTGATGCTGGCACCATTGCTGGCGGTGATTGGCTCCCTGTTTGGCTACTTCTATACCTCGCGTACCCTGCTGCGCCAGCTGGAGCTGAGCCTGCTGATGGGGCTGGGCTGCCTGCTCATCTACTATCTGGCCAGACGCTGGATGCTGATCCAGCGCCGCCGCCTTGCCTTCGAGCGTGCCAAGAGCAAGCGGGCCGAGATGCTGGCCCAGCGCGGCCGTGACGACAATCAGGAGGAGCTAAGTTCGGAGATCCCCGATGTGGTGGAAGAGACTGAGCTGGACCTCGACACCATCAGCGCCCAGTCGCTGGGGCTGGTGCGCACCCTGCTGATGCTCGGCTTCACCATGCTGGTGGTAGTGCAATGGTCGGATCTCAACTCGGCGTTCAGCTTCCTCAGCAATATCGAGGTATGGCAGGTGAGCAGCAAGATTGGTGGCATCGAGCAGCTCTCCGCCATCACCCTGCAGGATCTGATGCTGACCGCCTTCGTCTTCATCCTGACCGTAGTGACCTCCCGCAACCTGCCGGGGCTGATGGAGCTGACCCTGCTTCAGCACCTCAGCCTCTCTCCCGGAACCGGCTTTGCACTCACCACGATCAGCAAGTATCTGGTGATCCTCGTTGGCGCCCTCACCGGTTTCTCCATGCTCGGTATCGACTGGTCGAAGACCCAGTGGCTGGTAGCCGCCCTCTCGGTAGGGCTGGGTTTCGGCCTGCAGGAGATCTTCGCCAACTTTGTTTCCGGCCTCATCATCCTGTTCGAGAAACCAATCCGGCTCGGTGACACTGTTACTATTCGCGATCTCACCGGCACCGTCACCAAGATCAAAACCCGGGCGACCACCATAGTGGATTGGGATCGCAAGGAGATCATCGTGCCCAACAAGGCCTTTATCACCGAGCAGTTCATCAACTGGTCGCTCTCCGATGCGATAACCCGGGTCAAACTGCGTATCCGGATCGGTCTGACCCGTGATCCGAAACTGGTGCAACGTATTCTTGAGGAGGCGATCCATGCCTCTACTTTGGTACTGGAGACCCCCAGTCCGGAAGTATTCCTGATCGAATTCACCGACTCGGCGCTGATCTACGAGATCCGCCTCTACGTCAACAACATGGATCACCGGATGCCCATCACTCACGAGGTTCACTCGCTGGTGCTGGAGAAGATGCAACAGCAGGGACTTACCCTGCCCCATCAACAGATCGACATTCACCTGAGCCGCGGCTGATCCGCGAGTTGAAAGGAGCAGAACATGCAGATTATTGCCCACCGTGGCGCCAGCGGCCTGGCCCCCGAAAACACTCTCAAGGCGATGGCCAAAGCGCTGGAGCTGGGAGCATCAGCCATCGAGATCGACGTGCAGACGGCCGATGGCGAGTTGTGGGTCTTCCACGACCGGCGGCTGGAGCGCTGCACCAATGGCAAGGGGGTGCTGACCGAGCAATCCCGCTCCTATCTGGAGCAGCTCGATGCCGGTGAGGGAGAGGTGCTCCCGACCCTGTGGCAGGTGATGGAGATCATCGCCGGACGCTGCGAGCTGCATATCGAGCTCAAGGGGGCCCATAGCGCCGATGCGGTGGCAGACCTGACCCGACGGGCAGAGGCCGAGCTGGGCTTTACTCCCGGCCAGTGGGTGGTCTCCTCCTTCCATCACCCGGAGCTGGCCCGATTTGCCGCCTTGCGGCCCGATATCCGGCTCGGTGCTCTGACCGCCAGCCTGCCGCTCAACCTGGCGCAGTTTGCCGACGAGCTGGGGGCCTGGTCCATCAATTGCGATGTTGATTTCATCGACGCCGCGCTGGTCGATGATGCACATCGCCGGGGGCTCAAAGTTCTGGTTTATACCGTTGATTATCCAGAAGATTATGAAACGCTCTCTAGCATGGGGATCGATGGAATCTTCACCAATCGACCAGATCGTTTTCTGACGCAGTGAGGGGGCGATACGCACATGGATAACCACTGATTTAGGCACTAACTTTAAATAGCTGACCGGGATACAAAGAGTTCAACTTCAGCCGATAAACAGAGGCTCATAACAATAACTAGATTCCACACACACTTCAGACTGACGCTCACAAGGATGTAACTATGAACTTATCCATTAAAAACAAGCTTGTCCTGGCTATCGGGGTCATCATTCTGGTGATCACTTGCCTGCAGGTCTGGTACAACACCTCGCAACTGCGCAGCGAGACCCAGCGACTGGTCTGGAACATCATCGACGAAAGCTCCATGGCCAACGTCAAGGGGATCTCCCGCTGGGTCGACTCCCGGATCAGCATGGTCAGCACCACCAAGGAAGCATTCGCCAAAGAAGACGAGCCCATCAGTCATCTGGCCCAGTCCATGAATGCCGGTGGCTTCGACCTGGTCTATGCCGGTACCGCAGACGGCAAGATGATCCAGAGCAAACCAACCGACTTGCCCGCCGGTTATGACCCACGTCAACGCCCCTGGTACAAGGACGCGGCCGCCGCAGGCAAGCTGGTCATTACAGCCCCCTATGCCGACATCTCCACCGGCCAGCTGATTGTCACCATTGCCGAGCCGTTCCAGCGCGGCAATACCCAGGGGGTCATCGCCGGTGACGTCTCCATCAGCTCACTGATCTCGGATATTCTGGCGGTCACCACCGAGGGTACCTACGCCATGCTGGTGGACAGCAATGGCACCATCATCGCGCACCCAGATGCCTCCCTGAGCCTGAAACCCGCCACTGCGTTAGCCCCTGAGTTGACCGCATCTTACATCAACCAGATAGCTCATGACGGTACGATCAACGAGCTGGTGATCAGCGGCAAGAAAGAGGTCTTTGACTTTAACGCCATCCCCAATACCAACTGGTATTACGGTATGATGGTGGATGAGGAAACCGCCTACCAGTCAGTCCGCAGCATGGTCACCTCTTCCCTTATCCAGGGGCTTATCACCATACTGATCGTGGCTGGTTTCTCCTATGTCGCCATCAACGGCTCGCTGGCGCCCCTGAAAACGCTGGGCGAAGCGATTGCCGATCTCTCACGCGGTAACGGCGACTTGACCCGTCGCATCAAGATTGAGCGTGAGGATGAGGTAGGCGCGGTTGCCAAACACGTCAACACCTTCATCGATCGGATCCATGTAATGGTGCAGGATATCTCCAACTCTTCCGGCCAACTCAACCAGCAAGCCAAGTCCTCCCACAGCATGGCGGAGAAGGCGAATCAGGGGCTGGCACGCCAGCAAAACGAGATCTCCCAGATCGCCACGGCTGTCCATGAGATGTCCGCCACTGCCGTTGAAGTGGCCAGCAACGCCGAACAGACCGCCGAAGCTGCCCGATCCTCTAGCAGCAGCTGCGAGCATGGCAAACTGGTGATTGCCCGCAACCAGCGCTCCATTACCGATCTGGCAACCCAGGTTGCCCAGGCATCGGACATTATTCAGGAGCTCGAGAAGAATGCTCAGGAGATCAACACCATTCTCTCCACCATTCAGGGCATCGCTGAACAGACCAACCTGCTGGCACTCAACGCAGCTATCGAAGCAGCCCGCGCTGGCGAACAGGGCCGGGGTTTCGCTGTGGTGGCTGACGAAGTGCGGGTGCTGTCACAGCGTACCCATAGCTCTACCGTCGAGATCCGCAATATGATCGAGACCCTGCAGCGCAATACCCAGGGTGCAGTCAGCACAATGCATGAAGGCCAGCTGCTTGCCCAGAACAGCGTGGATGACGCCAACAACGCCACCCAGGCGCTGGAACAGATTACCTCCTCCATCAATCAGATCTCCGACATGGCGACCCAGATCTCCAGCGCGGCGGAAGAGCAACGAGCGGTGACCGACGAGGTCAGCCGCAACATTCAGGCGGTGAAAGATGTCTCGGATGAACTGGCGGTAGATGCTGACAGCTCACGCCATCTCTCTGAACAACTTAAAAATATTTCGGGTGAATTGAGTAACCAGGTCGGTATGTTCCGCATTTGACGATGATAAGAAAGGGGCCGTACAGGCCCCTTTACTTTTTTAAATATCGCTTAATTATCAGTGAGTAATCTAACACCAGCGTCGTCTCCTCACCTTCCTGTTGCCCCCCGCAATGCAGTAGCTCCCATCGGATACACTACACTTTTTCAGTCGATAAAAGGATTAGTAATTTTTATGCATGCATTTAAATGCCAATAATTATCATTAAAAATTTTTAATAAAAAACTTAAAATTTTTTTCTGAAGTACCTAAAAAGAGAGGTGATTCGCATTTTGGTGAAAGAAAACTACGTACAATCCGGATGTTAAAGTATCTGTAGCATGGTGTTTGACTGCTCAGTAACACCGAAAAATGGCGATAATTACGACATTTTCGTCCAGGGAATTGGGTGTTTTACAAAAAAATCACTAATAAAAAGGGAATAAAACCTGGCAGTTTGACTTGCATCAAGCCTGAATTTTTTTCATAGAGCAAAATCGTGCCCAGCAAATCTATCCCTAAGGAGGCAGATGTGGATATTATCAAGACCGATGTGGCCATCATCGGTGCTGGCGGTACCGGCTTACGCGCCGCTATCGCTATAGCCGAATCACAGCCAGACCTGGACATCGCCCTGATTTCCAAGGTTTACCCGATGCGCAGCCACACGGTAGCTGCCGAAGGCGGCGCTGCCGGTGTCGTCCGTGATGACGACTCCCTCGAAAACCACTTCAACGACACCGTCTCCGGTGGTGACTGGCTGTGTGAGCAGGACGTTGTCGATTACTTCGTCAACAATGCGACCAAAGAGATGATCCAGCTGGAGCACTGGGGTTGCCCCTGGAGCCGCAAGCCGGATGGCAAAGCCAACGTGCGTCCTTTTGGTGGCATGAAGGTACCCCGTACCTGGTTCGCTGCTGACAAATCCGGTTTCCACATTCTGCACACCCTGTTCCAGACCTCCGTCAAATACCCGAGCATCAAGCGCTTCGACGAGCACTTCTGCCTCGATCTGATCGTGGAAGATGGTCGTGTTCAGGGCGTTCTGACCTTTGACATCCAGAACGGCATCACCCGCTTCATCCAGGCCAAATCCGTGATTCTGGCAACTGGTGGTGCTGGTCGTGTGTACCGTTACAACACCAACGGCGGCATCGTGACCGGTGACGGCATGGCGCTGGCCTATCGTCACGGCGTACCGCTGCGTGACATGGAATTCGTTCAGTATCACCCGACCGGTCTGCCGGGTACCGGCATCCTGATGACCGAAGGTTGTCGTGGTGAGGGTGGCGTCCTGCTCAACAAGGATGGCTACCGCTACCTGCAAGACTACGGCTTGGGCCCGGAAACTCCGATCGGCCAGCCGAAGAGCAAATACATGGAACTGGGTCCGCGCGACCGCGTTTCCCAGGCATTCTGGCAAGAGCAGCAGAAAGGCCGCGTGATCCAGGGCCCGATGGGCGATGTGGTTCACCTCGACCTGCGTCACCTCGGCGAGAAGTATCTGAAAGAGCGTCTGCCGTTCATCTGCGAACTGGCCAAAGCCTACGTCAACGTGGATCCGGCCAAAGAGCCCATCCCGGTACGTCCGACTGCCCACTACACCATGGGTGGTATCGAGACCGACAACAAGTGTGCCACCCGTCTGGCCGGCCTCTACGCCGCTGGCGAATGCGCCTCTGTTGGTTTGCACGGCGCCAACCGTCTGGGTTCCAACTCCCTGTCCGAGATCGTGGTATTCGGCAAGCTGGCTGGTGAACAGGCCGGTGAATTTGCCAAAACCCAGAAGCATGGCAACACCGAAGCACTGGCTGCCAAGGCTGAGGCGCTCATCAAGCAGCACCTCTCCCTGCTCGACATCGATGGCACCGAGAACCCGGCCGATATTCGCAACGAGTTGGGCATGTCCATGGAAGCCGGTGTCGGTATCTACCGTACCGAAGAGCTGATGCAGGGCACCATCGACAAGATCAACGAGCTGAAAGCCCGTTACAAAAAGGTCAAGATCAACGACAAGTCCTCTGTCTTCAACACCGACCTGCTGTACGCCATCGAACTGGGTTACATGCTGGACGTGGCAGAAGCCATGGCGCACTCCGCCATCAATCGTAAAGAGTCCCGCGGTTCCCACCAGCGTCTGGATGGTTACGAAGAGCGTGATGACGTGAACTTCCTCAAGCACACGCTCTCGTTCTACCAAAATGGCGAAACGCCCTCCATCGATTACTCCGATGTGAAGATCACTAAGTCCCAGCCGGCAAAACGCGTGTACGGCTCCGAGGGTGAGAAACAAGACGAGGCTAAGAAGAATGGCTGAGATGATTGAAATTGAAATCCTGCGCTATCGTCCTGAGCAGGATAACGAGCCCTGGATGCAGACCTTCCAGGTGCCCTACCAGAGAGAGATGTCTCTGCTGGATGCGCTGCAGTACATCAAGGATCACCTGGACTCTACCCTGAGCTTCCGCTGGTCCTGCCGGATGGCGATCTGCGGCTCCTGCGGCATGATGGTCAACGGTGTTCCCAAGCTGGGTTGCAAGGCATTCCTGCGCGACTATCTGCCGGGCAAGATGACCATCGAGCCGCTCAACAACTTCCCGATCGAGCGTGACCTGGTGGTCGACATGTCCGATTTCATCGAGAAGCTGGAGAGCATCAAGCCGTACATCATCCCGAGCGAGCCGCGCAACCTGTGCGATGGCGAGTACATCCAGACTCCGGCAGAGATGGCGAAGTACAAGCAGTTCTCCCAGTGCATCAACTGTGGTCTCTGCTACGCGGCCTGCCCGCAGTACGGCATCAACAAGAAGTTCACCGGTCCGGCGGCACTGGCTCTGGCCTATCGCTACAACGTCGACAACCGTGATGCCGGCGCCAAAGAGCGTATGCGCATCATCAGCCAGGACGAAGGCGTCTGGGGCTGTACCTTCGTGGGCTACTGCTCCGAAGTGTGCCCGAAGGGCGTCGATCCGGCAGCGGCCATCCAGCTTGGCAAGGTAGAGAGTGCCAAGGACTACATGATCGCCATGTTCAAGCCAGATTGAGAGCAGGATTGAGACCATGAACAACACTGAAAGCAAACGTAAACCTTACGTCCGCGAAATGAAGAAAGACTGGTGGCTGAAGAACGCCTTCTACACCGGTTACATGATCCGCGAAGGCACCAGTATCTTCGTCTCCATCTACGCTGTTGTGCTGATGTGGGGTCTGATGCGTCTGGTACAGGGTCAGGAAGCGTTCAACGGCTGGCTGGAATCCCTGCAAAGCCCGATCGCCATCCTGTTCCACGTGATTGCGCTGGCAGCCTGCCTGTTCCATGCCAAGACCTGGTTCGCTCTGGCTCCAAAAGCCATGCGTATCTTCCGTGGTGAAGACCTGGTGCCGGAGAAACCGATCGTCATCGCCCAGTATGTGGCGCTGGCTGTGGTATCCCTGCTTGTCCTGATCATCGTGGCCTGAGGAGAAAACAATGAGACGTTCTGACGAGCCAATTTACTGGGGTCTGTTTGGTGCGGGTGGCATGGTCGTTGCCATGCTGCTGCCGGTCATTGTCCTCATCACCGGTCTGCTGGTACCCATGGGTATCATGGACGTAGAGACCATGAGCTATGACCGCGTTCTGGCATTCGCCAGCTCCTGGTGGGGTGCCTGCATCCTGCTGGTGATCATCGCTCTGCCGATCTGGCACGGTATGCACCGTATCTACCACGGTCTGCATGATCTGGGGATCCACACCACCAAGCTGCACCACTATGTGTTCTATGGCTTTGCCTTCCTGGTATCTGCCATTACCGTCGGCCTGCTGATGGTACTGGTACTCCAGTAATCACATCTGACTGATAGACCAAACCGGGCACTCTGCCCGGTTTTTTTATCCTCCTGAACAGCTGAAAAGGGCCAGCAAGATTGCTCAGGCTGGCCCTTTTCAGCTGCATTTCCTGATGAGCACCTACTCCATCGGCGGCAAGAAACGGCGCATCACCTCGTCGGCATGCCCTCCTTCCTGAAACGCCACCAGAGCCTGATTGAGGTTGTTCACCAGCTCGTGAGCGCGGGGGGAGCCCTTGCTGACCAGCAGGTAAAACTGCTTTCGGCTGGGCAAGACGAGGTTGAGCAATCCACTCTCGCTCTGGTAAATCCCGAGACTGATGCCACTCACCAGTGGTTCAATTTCGCTTGGCAGAAAATCGCAGCGATCCCGCTCCAGCATATCGAGCGCCTGCTGTAACTGCCTCACCCTGCGTGGCTCCTGTGCCAAACCGTAGGGGGTGTAGTTATAGCCAATCACCCCGCACACACGTGAGCGATTGACCATCTGTAAATCTGGTGCGTCGGGGAAGCGACGCTTGAGATAGAAAAAGCCGAGGCGGGTGTAATAGAGAGGAACGCTGTAGAAAGCAAACTCGGCCCGCTCCGGTTTGTAACTGGCATCCCAGGTCAACTCACACAGACCATTCTGGCGATAGTCTGCCAGCTCCTGCTGGACCCGCGCCCAGGGAAGATAGCGGATCTGATATGACAATCCGCTCTTTTCCAATGCATCGAGCACGAGTGTGGTCGCCGAACCGGTCAGACGGCTGGTATCGGGCACCCCGTCCTTGCGCTCCCAGTAGGTAAAGGGAGCCCACTCGTTGCCCTCCCCCAAACAGATCCGTACCACAGGTCCTTGTGCCCATAGCACGGGGGAGAGGCTAGCCAGCACAAGCCCAGTCAACCATGTCACCGCTCGTTTCATCTCCCGCTCCCGAACTGTTTTCTCCTCTTGCAGCTTAGTCCAGAAGGGATAGCGCTCATTCGTTAATAACACTTTCATACCATAACGCCAGCAAATTGGCCGGAATGGCACCATAACGAAGCTGCGGGGTCTGGTGCCAATCAGCCAGCTTGTGCAGGGCTTTCACCAGATCCTGTGCAAGCGTGCGAGTCACTCTCACCCCGACTTCCAGATAGAGACTCTTGATCTCGAAGATCCCCTGCTGGCGATGGGCCTTGGCATCCATTCTGCCCACCAGCTTGCCGCGATGGAGCAAGGGCAACACAAAGTAGCCATACTGGCGCTTGGGGGCCGGGGTATAGCACTCGATGCGATAGTCGAAGTTGAACAGTTCACTGGCCCGTTTGCGATCCCACACCAGCGGGTCGAACGGCGACAAGGCCGTGGTATGGGTTGCCTTGAGACGGCCCTCCTTGACCTGCATCAGCTCATCGGCCAGAGATACGTGCACAAAGGCATCGTGCTGCCACCCCTCCACCCGAACCGGCAGCAGCTCACCTTCATCCGCCAGCAGATGGAGCAGGACATCATATTTGCCGCGCCGCAGCCGATAGTAGTCCGCAACCCAGCCGGTTTTGACCAGCCCCAGCGCACGGCAACTGGCACGTACCATATCCCGCTGCGCCTCTGCAACACTCGGCAGATGCAGCTGGTCGCTCCATTCGGGAATGACCCGCTCTGCCAAGTCATAGACCCGCTGAAAATTGCGCCGCTCCCGCACCATCAACTGACCGGTGGTAAACAACACCTCCAGATGGCGTTTCTCCGGCTTCCAGTCCCACCAGCCGCTCCCCTTGCCAGTTGTGTGCTCAAAGTCGATCGCCCGCACCGGACCATGGTCACGAATGCGCTCGATAAGCTGGTCAATCTCCTGCTGATGGGTTGCAAGCCAGTTGGCCGAAAACTTCCAGCCCATGGCCGCGGGGTCGAGCATCCGGTGGCGCAACAGCCGGTAATCCTCGCGGGGTACAAAACAGGCCTCGTGAGCCCAATATTCGAAGATCTCGCCGTCGGCCAGCAACTGCTCCAGCCAGTTCGGTTCGTACTGGCCAAGCCGGCTAAAGAGCACCAGATAGGGGCTGCGGGCAACCACCGAGATGGTATCAATCTGCAGCAACGCCATTCGGCGAATGGTGGCCAGCAGATTGGCCGGGGTCGCCTTGCTGCGACGGGGGACGAGCAGCCCCTGCGCCGCCAGCTGCAGATGACGGGCATCTTGCAGTGAGATGTGGGGTATGGACATGAAAACAGGGCATCCGTTCCAGAAGTCAGGCGATCAGCATGCCCAATCCATGATCAAATGAATACACCCAGTTCAAGGTTTGGTGATAACCGCCACATCGGTGTGGGGGAAGCTGAGCTCGGCCTGCCAGCTGGCGGCCTGCACCTGAAATGATGCCTCGGAAAAGAAGACGATGTGGGTCGGGTCGTGGCGATAGCGCCAGTTTTTAAACCGCTCGTCACCGAGTACCCGCTGGGTCTGAAGCACCAGCACACCGCCCGGCTTGAGGCAATCCCACAGTTTGTTCAGCACGGCACGCGGCTCGGCGATATGCTCGATCACCTCGGTACTGGTGATGAAGTCGTACTGGCGCGTCAGCAACTCGGGAAAATCGGCGTAGAACTTGTCATACCCCGCCATCTGGTAACCCGCCTCGCGCCCCATCGCCACCAGCGCTGGGCCTGGGCCACAGCCAAAATCGAGGCCGCAGGCAGGAGTCGGCACCCGGCTCAACACCTCGCCAAATGCCCGCATCAGAAAGGTGCGATAACGGGGATCATCCACCCGGTTGTCGTGACTGTCATAAACCGCCTTCTCGGCAGTCTCATCCAGATGATCCGCCTCATCCAGCCAGACCAGCTCGCACGCGAGGCAGCGATGATAGCGCTTGCCTGCCACCGGCAGGGGATAACTGCGATGACTGGCACACAGGGGGCAGCAGACGTTGGATGACATGACGGTTCCTCTTGGGTGCTTCCTGTTGGATAACAGCGGCGCAGATTGCCTGCCCGCTGCCTCGCTGACAACTTTTTTTGCTCCTTAAGGGTTTCTTAAGTTTGCCCTTTTACTCTCAAACCATCGCAAGAGAAGGAGTCACCCATGACCATTGAGATCCAAGCACCCTACCGGTTGATCCTGGCCGAGTCCCCGCAGCAGGTCATGGCGCTGCAAACCTATATCCAGGCCGCCTACACCCGTGAGTTCAATGCCCGTATTCCCCATTTTCTCCCCTGCCTGCTGGGTCTCTATCGGGCAGACGGGACGCTGGTCGGTGCCTGTGGTCTCAATCATGCCAGTGAGGGGACTCTCTATCTGGAACAGTATCTGGAGCAACCCATCGAGGCGGCCATCAACACCTGCCTCGGGGTCTATCCGGCACGCCACCGCATTATCGAAGTGGGCAATCTGGCCTGCAGCGAACCGGGCAATGCCCGCCTGATGTTTGCGGCCCTGTGTCGTCTGCTATGTGAAAACGCCCTCGACTACGTGGTCTTTACCGGCACCGCCAAGCTGCGCAACAGCTTTGCCCGCCTGCAACTCAACCCGGTGGAGCTGGCCCCCGCCCAGGCCCATCAGGTGGGGGCCGACGCCGATGCCTGGGGTGAGTACTACCGTTGCCAACCCAAGGTGATGGTGGGCGACATCAATCAGGGGCGCGAGGTGCTGGCCCAGAGCAGCCTGCTGCTCAATCTGCTGGCCCCCATGCCGACCCTGTTTGACGATACCAGCAAGAGTAATGACAACCTGACCAATCAAAAAAGGTGCGCCCAATGAGCCTGTTCGACGCCATCGCCAAACATGCCCACGAGGATCCTCAGTCGCCTGCACTAGTGAGCAGCCAGCAGCGTCTCGATTATCAGACCCTGTGGCAACAGATCCAGCGTCTGGCCAGCCAACTGCAACAGCTCGACATCAATCGTCTGGCTCTGCAGCTGGACAACGGCCTGCCCTGGGCGCTGCTGGATCTCGCCTGCACCCGTGCCGGTATCGTGGTCATCCCGGTGCCCCACTTCTTCAGTCAGGCCCAGCAGGCCTGGTTGCTGGAGAGCAGCGGCGCCGATGCGCTGGTGGGCCCACATCATCAGGGGTGGCATGCCGCCGAGCCGCTCTCGCTGATCACCGGAGAGCTGCCGCTCTGGCGCCACACACCAGCCAATCGACCGGCGCTGCCCAAAGGCACCGCCAAGATCACCTACACCTCCGGCACTACGGGCCAGCCCAAGGGCGTCTGCCTGTCACTGAGCCAGATGATGGCGGTGAGCCATGCGCTGGCTGAGCGGGTCGCGCTAGCCAAGGTGGAAAAACACCTGACCCTGCTGCCGCTGGCGACCCTGCTTGAGAACATCACCGGCCTCTATGTGCCGCTGCTGACCGGCGCTTGCAGTCGCATTCCGTCCCTCGGCGAACTCGGCTTCACCGGCTCCAGCTCGCTCAATCCAGCCATGCTGGGGGAGGCCCTGCTGCGCTGGCCGACCCACAGTCTGGTGCTGGTGCCCGAACTGCTGCGCTTGCTGCTGGCGCTCTGCACCAGCACCCCAGTGCTGGCCCAGCAGCTCAAGAGTCTGCGCTTTATTGCCGTCGGTGGCGGCAAGGTGGCTCCCGACCTGATCAAACACGCCCGCCAGCTCGGCCTGCCGGTGTATGAGGGATATGGCCTCTCGGAGTGCGGCTCCGTGGTGGCACTCAACAGTCCGGATGCTGACAAGCCCGGCAGCGTGGGGCGTCCACTGCCCCACTGTCAGGTCTCCATTGCCACCGATGGCGAAATTATGGTGAGCGGCAGCGCCATGCTGGGCTATCTCGGCAGCAACGAACTGACTCCCGAACAGATTGCCACTGGCGAACCTTCTGCCATGCAGATCGCCACAGGCGATCTGGGTCATCTGGATGATGAGGGCTACCTCCATATCACCGGGCGCAAGAAGAATGTCCAGATCACCGCCTTTGGCCGCAACTTCTCGCCAGAGTGGGTGGAAGCCGAGGCCCAGCTCTGCCCCGCCATCGCACGCATCGTGGTGTTTGGCGATGGTCAGCCTGCCAACGTGGCGCTAATCCAGCCCCTGCCGGGCAAAGAGGCGGATCTGCCACGCCAGATCGCCGGTCTGAACCAGCGGCTGCCCGATTATGCCCGGCTGCACCACTGGTTGCCGGTGGCACTCGACCAGCATCCCGGCCTGCTGACCGCCAACGGGCGCCCACGTCGCAACGAGATTTACCAACACTTTTCCCGGCAAATCAGCCAATGCCTTACAGGAGAATCGTCATGAGCTTCTATCAGACTCTGCAACAAGCAACTGCAAGTGAGCGTGAGCATCTGTTCAACGCCCCCATTATCGAAGCCTGCCGCCGTGGCGACATCAGCCGTGACACCTATCTCGCCTTTCTGGCGCAGGCCTACTACCACGTGCGCCACACGGTCCCGCTGCTGATGGCAACCGGCGGCAAGCTGGGTCAGGAGTACGAGTGGGTGCGCGGCGCCATTGCCGAATACATCGACGAGGAGTATGGCCATCAGGAGTGGATCCTCAATGACATCCGCGCCTGTGGCGGTGATGCCGAGGCAGTGCGCCACGGCCAACCGGGGCTGCCCATCGAGCTGATGGTGGCCTTTCTCTACGACCAGATCCAGCGCGGCAACCCCATGGGTTTCTTCGGCATGGTACAGGTGCTGGAAGGCACCAGCGTGGCCATCGCCCTCACCGTCGCCGACCAGCTGAAAAAGGGCCTCGGCCTGCCACCCCAGGCGATGAGCTACCTGAGCTCCCACGGCGCCCTGGATCAGGAGCACCTCAAGTTCTTTGAATCCCTGATGGATCGGGTCGAGAGCCCGGCGGATCAAGCCGCCATCATTCACGGGGCCAAGGTGGTTTATCGTCTCTATGGCGAGATGCTCTACAACCTCACCGCCACTGTATAAGTTGGCAGCAGACAGCAAAAAGGGAACCCACACCATGAACCTTGAAGGGAAACTCGTGCTGCTCACCGGCGCCAGCGGTGGCATAGGTGAAGAGCTCGCGCAGGAGTTGGCGGCCCAGGGGGCCCACCTGCTGCTGCATGGTCGCCGTGCTCCTGTGCTGGAACGGCTGTGCAAGTCACTGCCGCATCCCGAGCGCCATCAGGTGGTGCTCGCCGACCTCGGCTCTGCACAGGAGCGAGCCAAGCTGCTGCAACACCCGGCGCTGGAGAATGGACTCGACATCCTGATCAACAACGCTGGCTGCAACCAGTTTGCCTGGCTGGAAGATCAGAGCTTTGAGCAGGTGGAGCGCCAGCTGCTGCTCAATATCGAGGCGCCAATCCAGCTCACCCGCGCCCTGCTGCCCAGATTGCGCAAGCCGGGGATCATCATGAACATGGGGTCGAGCCTGGGCAGCATTGGCTACCCCGGTTACAGCGTCTACTGCGCCAGCAAATTTGCCCTGCGCGGCTTTAGCGAGGCGCTGGGACGGGAGCTGGAGGGGAGCGGCGTCAAGGTGCTGCACTTTGCTCCGCGCGCCACCCGCACCAAGCTCAATTCCGAGGCCGCCTACGAGATGAATGCAGCGCTCGGCACCCAGACTGACAGCCCGCAAGAGGTAGCCGAAGAGGCCATCATCGCCCTGTGCAACGAGACCCGCCGCAGCTGGCTCGGCTGGCCGGAAAAACTGTTCGTACGACTCAATGCCCTGCTGCCCGGCATCGTCGACAAGGCGTTGGCCAGACAGCTGCCGATCATCAAGCGTTATGCCCGACATCTTCAGCCAGGGACGACTGATGTATGCGCCAACAGTGCGCCGCAACCAGACTTTTCTCGCCCGATCCCGACCAAGAAGGAGCATTAATATGAACTTTGTCCGTCAATCAGTGACCGCTTGTGCCATCGCCATCCTGCTGGGCTCCACCTCGGTCATGGCCGCGGATGATGCTCTCGCGCCCATCCAGCAGCAGTGGGCAGTTTGCCAGTATCAACAGACCGGCAAAGCGAAAGAGAGTTGCCTCGAGACCCTGAGCACCCGGGCCGAAACGGCCAGCGCCAAGGAGCCTTTTCGCGCCGATCTGCTGATCTGGTCTGCCATCGTCAAGAGCACCTGGGCGGGGGCCAAAGGGGGGCTGGGGGCACTGGGACTGGTGAAAGAGGCCAAAGCCAAACTGGAGCTGGCGCTCAAGCAAGACCCCAAGGCGCTGGACGGCTCTGCCTACACCAGTCTGGGCTCTCTCTACTATCAGGTACCCGGCTGGCCGGTCGGCTTCGGTGATGACGAGAAGGCGGAACAACTGCTCAAGCAGGCGCTGGCCATCAATCCGGATGGCATCGACCCCAACTTCTTCTATGGCGACTTCCTGCTGGATCAGGGGCGCAAGGCCGAGGCCAAAACCTACCTCGACAAGGCGCTGGCCGCCCCGGCCCGCCCGGGCCGGGAAGTGGCCGACGAAGGGCGCAGAATGGAGATCCGTGAACGGCTGGCAAAGCTATAAACCCCTGATGGATCAAAGATCTATTTAAACTCTGCCCACCAGCTTGCATACTGGTGGGCAGCGTTCTTTATGCCACGGTCAACCTTGGCGACTGAACCACATCGCCACAGCCGACAAAAAAGGGAGAAAAGAATGCGGATCCTGCTGGTAGAAGATGATGTGATGCTGGGTGACGGTATGCAGGATGCCCTGCGCCATAGCGGCTACACGGTGGATTGGCTGCAACAGGGCTTGCCCGCTCTGGCTGCCCTCAAAAGTGACGAGTTCGCCGCCCTGATCCTCGATCTCAACCTGCCCGACATCGACGGCCTCAGCCTGCTGCGCAAACTGCGCCGGGAAGGCCACCAGCTGCCGGTGCTGATCCTCACCGCCCGCGATGCGCTGGATGATAGGGTGATCGGCCTTGATGCCGGCTCCGACGACTACATGGTCAAACCCTTCGCCCTGCAGGAACTCAACGCCCGTCTGCGCGCCCTGGTACGCCGAAGCAAGGGGCAGGCCCAGGCAGTACTGGAGTATGGCGATATTCTCATCTATCCCGAATCCCAGCAGGTCACCTATCAGGGGGAGGCGGTCAAACTCACCCCCCACGAATACAAGCTGCTGCAGGAGCTGATCAGCCAGAGCGGCCGGGTACTTAGTCGAGATCAGCTGCAACAGAGCCTCTATGGCTGGGATGAAGGTGCCGAGAGCAACGCGGTGGAGGTGCATATCCACCATCTGCGCAAGAAGTTCTACAGCGACCTCATCCGCAATATTCGTGGAGTCGGCTACATCATTCCCCAGCTCGAACAACCAAGCCGGACATCAGCACGATGAAACGTCCCCGCTCCATTCGCCGCTTTCTGCTCACCGGCATCCTGACGCTGGTGAGCCTGAGTCTCACCATCAGTGCCTTTATCGGCTACATGGAGGCGAGCCACGAGATGGAGGAGCTGTTTGATGCCCGCCTCGCCCAGTCAGCCCGTATCACCAACCAGCTGCTGGTCCGCTACCTGGCACAGCAGGGGCAACTGCCCGCCAACGGCACCGTCTATCAGGAGTGGGAGGCGCAAAATCCCGACGAGTGGCAAAAAGATCCCGGCCTCAACCTGACCGGCGAAGATCGGGAACTCACTCCCTACGGCCACGAGTTCGAACGTAACCTCTACTTCCAGCTCCTCGATGGAAAGGGCGGCCTGCTGCTGCGTGCCCCCAGCGCTCCGGCCCAGCCACTGGTTGAGCTGGCTCTCGGGTTCAACACGGTAGAGAAGGATGGACATCAGTGGCGCACCTTCACCCTCTACAACGAGCAGAAGCAGACCTGGCTGGTGGTGGCCGAGCGGGACGACGAGCGCAGCGAACTGGCCAGCAAGATGGCCACCCTTACCATGCTGCCGCTGCTGATCACCCTGCCGTTCCTGCTAGCCCTGCTCTGGTGGCTCATCACCCGCGGGCTGGCACCACTGCGCCAACTGGCACAGGCCATTAGCGAACGCCACCCCGCCAACCTGAGCCCACTCAGCCTCAAGATAAGCGCTCAGGAGTTGACCCCCCTCACCAACGAGATCAACCGCCTGATGCAGGCGCTGGCAGAGACCATAGAGCGGGAGAAGCAGTTCACCAACGAGGCGGCACACGAGCTACGCACCCCGCTGGCGGTGCTGCGGATCCACAGTGAAAATGCCCTGGCTGCCGAAGATGAAGAGAGCCGCCAGCAATCCTTGCACAAAATGCTGCAGGCACTCGACCGCAGCGATCGGCTGATCCGCCAACTGCTGACCCAGGCCCGTATCGACAACCAGCAGGGACTGGTACTGACCGAACTGGAGGTGGGACACCTGCTGCAAGGCACCCTCGCGACCCTGGCACCCATCGCTCTCAAGAAGGATCAGCAGCTGTCGCTGGAGTGTGAAGTGCCGCAGCTGGTGATGGGGCAGGCCACCCTGCTCGAGCTGCTGTTCAGCAACCTGATCGACAATGCGCTGCGCTATACCCAGCCGGAGGGCGAGATCAGGGTGCGAGTTCAGCGAGAGGGTAACCGGGTGAGGGTGGATGTAAGCGACAACGGCCCCGGCATCCCCACCAACGCCTTGAGCCGGCTGTGTGAACGCTTCTTTCGAGTCAATCCCCAGCAGGGGGATGGCGTGGGTCTCGGCATGGCCATCGTTTCACGTATCGCCCAGTTGCACGGCGCCGACCTCGATGTCCACAACCGACCGGAAGGAGGGCTGGAGGTGAGCGTGCTGCTCCCGCTGCCGCCGGCAAGATAAGCGATAAGTAAAGAGCCCGCGATGCGGGCTCTTTACTTTCAATGACAATCTGGCTGCACGGTAAAGGTTCGACTGGAGTCCACCGGGCCCAGCTCCGCCAGCAGACGTCGGCCCAGCAGCACCGGATAGATCATCTTGCTGCGATCCCGCAGGGTGAACCACTCCTCATACACCTTGTCCCCCAGACAGATGGACATGGTCACCGTTGGCCGCTGCTCCATGCCGCCCGCCCCACGCACCGTCACGCTGCGCTCGACCCGCCGTTCGAACTGTTGTTTGACCAGTTTGCCGCTGTCGGCATCGGTCACCACCAACATGAAGCGCACCCAGGGCTTGCCATCCCGTTTGAATCTGGTGATAGAGCGTGCATCGAGGGAAGAGGTGAGCGCCCCGGTGTCGAGTTTCATCTTCACCGCCACGCCGGTGGGCAAAATAAGTCCCTTCTCGATCCAGCCATAGCTGGTCGGGGTCTCTGCCAGCGCACTGCCACACAGTGCCAGCATCAGGGTGATCCCCACCATCATCTTGCCCATTTTACTGCCCTGCCTTGTCAATCCTGCGCCCAGATCTACCACAGTCCCATTGTGGGTCAATCCGATTTATTTCAGCTACTTGGATAATATCTGGCGGGTCAGGAGAGAGACGACAAAGAGTGGCCGAATGGCGGCCCAAGCGGGCGGGAATATCGTAGGAGAGCAAGGCACCGAACGGTGCTGGATGAAACTGGTGGTTAACCTCAGGTTGTGACGCCAAAGGCTACCACAACAATGAGCGAATTATCAGTCTTGTTCTGAAGGGATTTTTGCCTACACTGTTGTAAACCGGAGGGCCTGAAAACCACCGGTTTTTTTGCGCCTGCCGAAAATTTGCCACTGCAAAAGTGACTTTCAACAAGGCTCAATAAGGAATTTGTAATGCGTATCGAAGAAGACTTGAAGCTCGGTTTCAAGGATGTCCTGTTCCGCCCCAAGCGCTCTACTCTCAAGAGCCGTTCCCAAGTAAGCCTGACCCGTCAGTTCACCTTCAAACACACTCAGACCCAATGGCAAGGCGTACCCGTTATCGCCGCCAACATGGATACCGTCGGCAGCTTCGCCATGGCGCGCACGCTGGCCGGTTTCGAGATGATGACCGCGGTACACAAGCACTACAGCCTTGAGCAGTGGCAAGCTTTCGTCAACGAGACCGATCCGGCACTGCTGAGCCACGTGATGGTCTCCACCGGCACCTCGGCGGAAGATTTCGCCAAGACCCGCCAAATCCTCGCCATGTCCGAAGCGCTGCGCTTCATCTGTGTCGATGTGGCCAACGGCTACTCCGAACACTTCGTCGAATTCGTGCGCAAAATCCGTGAAGCCTGCCCCAACCACGTCATTCTAGCGGGCAACGTGGTGACCGGCGAGATGGTCGAAGAGCTGATCCTCTCTGGCGCCGACATCGTCAAGGTCGGCATCGGCCCGGGCTCCGTCTGCACCACTCGCGTCAAGACCGGTGTCGGTTACCCGCAGCTATCCGCCATCATCGAGTGTGCCGATGCGGCCCACGGCCTCGGCGGCCAGATCGTCGGTGACGGCGGCTGCACCTGCCCAGGCGACGTCGCCAAAGCGTTCGGCGGCGGCGCCGACTTCGTGATGCTGGGAGGCATGCTGGCAGCCCACGAGGAGTGCGGTGGCGAGATCGTCGATGTAGACGGCGAACCCTTCATGAAGTTCTACGGCATGAGCTCCTCCAGCGCCATGGACAAGCACGCCGGCGGCGTCGCGGAATACCGCGCCTCCGAGGGTAAAACCGTGCTGCTGCCCTACCGCGGCCCGGTCGAGAATGCCGTGCGCGACATTCTGGGTGGCGTGCGCTCCACCTGTACCTACGTGGGCGCCAGCCAGCTGAAAGAGCTCACCAAGCGCACCACCTTTATCCGGGTGCGTGAGCAAGAGAACAACGTCTACGGCAAGGAGTAACCTGCCACAGACCGCCGTCACACGCTGACGGTTAGAAGCCAGTCAACCGGTGTGCTACCCTGCGCACCGGTTTTTTTGCATCTGGGATCCCAAGCCATGACCACTCCCCTGCCCCCGTTTGACTGGGACATCTTCTGTTGCGTCGTCGACAACTTCGGTGACATCGGCGTCACCTGGCGACTTGCCCGCCAGTTAAAGCGGGAGGGGAATATTGCGGCACATGGCAATGAGGTTCAGGTGCGGCTTTGGGTGGACGATCTGGAAAGTTTCGCCCGCATCTGCCCCAAGCTCGACCCAGCGCAGGATGGCCAGTGGGTCGATGGCATCTATATCCAGCACTGGCATGAGACCCTGCCGACCGACATGACCCCGGCCAGAGTGGTGATCGAGGCTTTTGCCTGCGAGCTGCCCAACCTCTTCATAGAGCTGATGGCGAGCCAACCCAGCCCCCCATGCTGGATCAATCTGGAGTACCTCTCGGCGGAGAGCTGGGTAGAGGATTGCCACGGCCTCGCCTCGCCCCAGCGGGTTGGCAATAAAAGCCTCAACAAATACTTCTTCTTCCCAGGCTTTACCGCTAAAACCGGCGGCCTTTTGTGCGAGCACGACCTCATCGCCGAACAGGAGCGGTGGCAGCAAGATGATGCGGGACTTACCGCCTACTGGGCCAGCCTCGGTTTGCCGCCCAGACAAGAGAACGAGCTGCGGGTCAGCCTCTTTACCTACGAGAGCGATGCACTGCAAAGCCTGGTCGAGAGCTGGTGCCAGAGCACCACGCCCGTCACCCTGCTGCTGCCGCTGGGGCGCTCGCTGCAAGATGTGCTGCGCGGCGCGAGCCTTGAAGATACCATCACCACCGCCAGGGCGGGGGATCTGCTCCACTCGGGCAACCTCACCATCAAGCTGCTGCCGATGACCGATCAGGCCGGTTACGATCGACTGCTGTGGAGCTGCGATCTCAATCTGGTGCGCGGGGAGGACTCCTTCGTGCGGGCCCAGTGGGCAGCACGTCCTTTCCTCTGGCACATCTACCAACAGGAGGAGGAGGCCCATCTGGTCAAGCTGGAGCAGTTCCTTGACCACTACTTATCCGATCTAC
This sequence comes from Aeromonas sp. 604282, assembly GCF_049170575.1. Classification (NCBI taxonomy): domain Bacteria; kingdom Pseudomonadati; phylum Pseudomonadota; class Gammaproteobacteria; order Aeromonadales; family Aeromonadaceae; genus Aeromonas; species Aeromonas sp. 604282. The sequence goes on from NZ_JAAKMV010000004.1 coordinate 134,384, forward strand.
CCGCCGAGTGCGGCCAATGGCTACGCCGCTTTAATCTGGCTCTCAACCGTGGTGAAGATTGCCGCGAACTTTGGACCCAATGGCCACGATATAGCGCCATTTGGCAGCAACATGGGCGAAGCTGGTCACAGAAGTTGCTCCGGGATGGGGATCTCGTCACACGGTTGGTGAAATTTTTAGAAAGCCGTATATAATCTGGCAGTTTTTATCCGTCCGTTTCACGAACAGGAATTTTTTACATGAAAACCGCACAGGAAATCCGCGCTGGTAACGTAGTCATGATCGGCACCGAGCCGATGGTGGTTCAAAAGGCTGAATTCAACAAATCCGGCCGTAACTCCGCCGTGGTCAAAATGAAGCTGAAGGGCCTGCTGAACGGCAGCGCTACCGAGACCGTCTTCAAGGCCGACGACAAGCTGGACGTTGTTCAGCTGGAACGTAAAGAGTGCACCTACTCCTACTTCTCCGACCCCCTGTATGTCTTTATGGACACCGAGTACAACCAGTACGACGTAGAGAAAGACAACCTGGGTGACGTGCTGAACTACCTGGTAGACGGCATGGAAGACATCTGCGAAGTGACTTTCTACAACGAGAAAGCCATCTCCGTAGAACTGCCGACCACCATCGTGCGTGAAGTTGAGTACACCGAGCCGGCTGCCCGTGGCGACACCTCCGGTAAAGTGACCAAGCCTGCCCGTCTGAAAGGCACTACCTACGAGCTGGCTGTTGCCGCTTTCGTAGAGATCGGTGACAAGATCGAAATCGATACCCGCACCGGCGAATTCAAGCGTCGCGTCAACTAATTGACCGCTTTGAATTGATTACAAAAAAGCGAGCCACCGGCTCGCTTTTTTATTGCCTCCGAGTTGCCATCACACCGCCCGCCTTCAGAAAATCCCGCCGCCGCCGCTAACCCAGATAACCGGGGGAGCACACTATGGCCAGATTATCCTTATCACTGCTGTTATTGACCTTGCTGGCTGGCCATGGGGCAGAGGCGAGCGAGGTCGCCCCCCCCGTTGCCGAACCTATGCCCCTCGACCACTGGCAAGCCAGCGACTGGAAAGGGTTGCCCGATGCTACCCAGATCGACAAGCAGACGGTGCTGTTCGCCAAACACGACAGTGAAAACTATCTGGGGCTCGCCATTTTACTGCCCGACTGGCAGCGCAGCGGCCAACTCTGGCAACTGACTCGCGCCCTCAGCCGACTGGGCTTTGATACCCTGCTGCTGCTGCCCTCCCCCCAGCAGACCGAACTGGACCCAGCCGCCGAGAAAAAAGCGAAAAACAGCGATGAGTTTCGCAAGCAGTTTGCCGAGCGGATCAGCAAGCTGGCCGATGCCAAGCTGCAGGAGGGGGGCTTCAAGCTGATCCTGGCGCAAGGTACCGGCGCCGCCTGGACTGCCAACCTCATCGCCAGCGAACAGTTGCCCGCCCCCGACGCGCTGGTGCTGCTCGATGGCTTCTTCCCCAATCAGCAGAGCAACCAGACCCTGGCCAAACAGGTGGCTCAGGCGGCCATCCCCACCCTGGACCTCTATCAGGAGGATGGCGGCCGCTGGCCACTGCTGGCCGCCGAGGCCCGCAAAAGCGAGAGCCGGCGCAGCAACAAGCTCAACTATCGCCCCTACGCCCTGATGGAGCTGGAGGAGACCCCCACCCGCATTCAGGGCTGGCTCAACCATCTGGGCTGGCTCTAAACCGGCCGCTAGCGTGGCGCAATAAAGCGCGCAAGCTCACATCTGCCGGATAAAGCCCAGCCATGACACAGCGGCGAGCTGGCAATGACTGTATCCTGTTTGGCATCATGATCCCTCGACACCGGAAAAATGGCAGGAAGGACCATGCAGCAAATCGTATTTCTCGACAGCGATACCCTGGATGCGGGCATCACCCTGCGTCATCCCGACTTCCCCCACCACTGGCAGAGTTATCCCAGCACGGCCCCGGAACAGGTAGTCGAGCGGCTGAAAGATGCCAGTATTGCCATCATCAACAAAGTACGGATCGGCGCCGCCGAGCTGGCCCAGCTACCGGAGCTCAAACTCATAGCGCTCGCCGCCACCGGCAGCGACAACGTGGATCTGGAGGCGTGCCGCGCCGCCAACGTCGGGGTGTGCAATATCCGCAACTACTCGGGCCCCTCGGTGCCGGAACACGCCATGGCGCTGATGCTGGCCCTGTCGCGCAACCTCTTCTGCTGGCGCCAGTCGTTGCTGGAGGGGCGCTGGCAACAGAGCGGTCAGTTCTGCTTCTTCGACCACAACATCATGGATCTGCACGGCAAGCAGCTTGGCATCATCGGCAAGGGAACCCTCGGTCAGGCGCTCGGCGAGCGGGCCAAGGGAATGGGGATGACGGTGCGTTATGCACAGAGCCAGATCGGTGGCAGCCACGACGAAGATCGCCTGCCGCTCGACGAGCTGCTGCAAAGCTCGGATGTGATCAGCCTGCACTGCCCGCTCACCCCTTACACCCGCAACCTGATTGGCGAGCGGGAGCTGGGCTTGATGAAACCGGGCGCCCTGCTGATCAACGTCGGCCGTGGCGGTCTGGTGGATGAGGAGGCGCTGCTGCGGGCGCTGGCCAACGGCCGCCTCGGCGGTGCCGGTTTCGATGTGGCAAGCGTCGAACCGCCGCCCCCCGACCATCCCCTGATGAAGGCGCTGCAATACCCTCACTTCATTCTGACCCCCCATGTGGCCTGGGCCAGCGAAGAGTCGATGCAGCGACTGGCCGACCAGCTGATCGACAACATCAACGCCTTTGCCGCCGGTCGCCGCCAGCACCGGCTGGTGTGACTGCACGATCGAGTCACCACACAATGCACAACGGGGCCAACAGGCCCCGTTTTGCATCTTCCGCACTCACTCACTGCACACGCATCAATCGTCGTCATGCCATCTGTGCTTCTTATGCTTTTTGTACTTCTTGTGGTGCTTGTGATGGTGATGATCATCGTCATCATCGTAATAACGATCCTGGCTCTTGTGGCCATCGCCGGTCTTGGCACCGATGGCTGAACCGCTCGCCCCGCCGACCCCGGCGCCGATCAGCTGACCGGTATCGCCACCGACACTCTTGCCGATGGCAGCACCGCCCAGCGCCCCCACCGCGCCGCCAAGGGCCGCTTCATTCTTGTTGCCCTTGTTGGCCGTCGCCGCACCACCAGCTGCGCCGCCAATGGCCGCACCAACCAGCGCACCGGTATCGCCCCCCAACTCCTTGCCGATCATGGTGCCCGCCACCCCGCCTGCGCCGCCACCGAGAATGGTATTGAGGGTCTCGGAGGCGTGCACGGTCGTACTGCCAGCGAGCAAGGCGCCCAACAGGGCCAGTGCGCGAAGCGCGCGCGAATTCATCTCCATGGGTACTCCTGTCAAACCTGATTAATATTCAGCGGCACTATACAAAGCGCCACGGGGTTCGCCAGCCAGCAGAAATGAGGGATGCGACAGTCAATGGCCGCACGGCTACTGCCAAAAATGGAAGAGTAAAATCAAGCGATTGAATTTAAAGATTAAAATCACCAAAAAGCCAAACTATTACGGCTGGGTGACCCACAATCTGGTTGTCGTGTCCCGGCACAGGCCCGCCGCGCTGGGACAAAAGCTGTCAGTCAGCAGCCTCATCCGCCAAATGCCAGCAGTTCCGGCCAGCCTCCTTGCTGCGGTAGAGGGCAGCATCAGCCCGCTCGAAGATAGGGCCAGCGGCAGGAGAATGGCAGGCGCCGCCGGCACTCAGGGTGATCGGCCCATGGTGTTCACGCCACTGTTGCTGACGCACCAGTTCAAGCAGACAACCGAGTTTCTCCGCCAACTCATCCTGTGGCTGTTGCAGCAGAGCGGCAAATTCATCCCCACCTATCCGGTAAACCGTACTCACCCCCAGCACATCAGCAAGACAGTTGGCCACCCGACACAGCACCTGATCGCCGAAGGCATGGCCCTGGCTGTCGTTGACCCCCTTGAAGTGATCGACATCAAACAGCAGCAGCCAGAAGCACGCCCCCCTCTGCTCCAGTGCCGCCTTGTGCTGCTCGAAGGCTCGTCGGTTCATGATACCGGTCAGGGGATCCCGCAACAGCGCATCCTGCCCCTTGAGAAAACTGACCCTGACCTGATCGATCTCGTTCAGGCTGCGCCGCACGAACCAGGTCTTGGGCTCACTGACAGGCGCTGAACGCTCCAGATCGCGCACGATGCCGGTCAATGAGCCCGACACCAGCTCCTGCTCCTGGCGGAAGATCCGCACCAGCAGACTCAGGCTGCAACACCAGATGGCAAACAGAGAGAGCAGTGGAAAAACCACCATCTGCAACGCATCGTAGAGGCTGTCACGAAACAGTACTGGCGGCAGATAGATGTTGAGATCCCAACCAATATCCGCCAGCTCACGCTTGATATAAGTCCCATGCCACAGCACATCCAGGCCGAGCCACTGCTGACTCTGATGCTGCTTGATGGTGTTGGTCGCCAGCAGATCCATATTGCTGCCCACTACCAGCTGCTCAGTGTCACGCAAGGTCAGATAGAGTGCCGCCTGATTACTACCGACCGTGCGCTGCAGCGCCTGCTGCAGCGAGTCGAATGACATGTCAACCATCAGCAGACCCAGCAACTGCCCCTGCTCGTCCCTCACCCGTTTGATCAGGCTGAGAATCAGCTCCTGAGTATTGTATTCAGGGTAGGGGCCAAACCAGACGGGCTCGTCGCCCGGCATGGCGGTCACCTGATACCAGGGGCGCAGCGCTGCCTTATAACCTGGGGGCGCGAGCCACTCCGGGTAACTGTCGATGCGATCCGCTTTCAGGTTGTAAAAGTAGATATAGTGGTTGCCGGGCTTGATCTGATGGGCAATAGCCCAGATGGGAGAGTCGGCCGGCTCGCCGCGGGCTATCTTCTCCTTGTCTAGGGAGCCCTCCAGCACTGCCAGTTGCCGCTCATTGACCTTCACCATCTCGTGGATCAAGGACGCCTCAACGGAGGAAGCCATGTGACCGAAGCCGGATACCGTCATGTCGATATCCCGCAGATAGCTGGCAATGGCCATGATGATCGTCACGATCAGGATCAACAAGCCAAGCAGTGCGGAGAGGGGGGCCAGCACATAGTAACGCTTGTTGAGATACGAGCGGCTCACATGACATCCGAACAGGGGAAAACAGAGCGGGATTGTGCGAGAGAAAGGAGAGTGAATCATTGATTAATATCACTTCAACGCCCCTTTAATGACATTTCCAATACTAACAAAACATCAAGGTTCGCAAACGAATATCAACTGACAGGAAAAACGCTAGTTACCCCGGGTTAACCCCGCTCTGCATTGCGGGTGTTATAGTCTATACCTGACGCGGCCGGCGCTGGACACACCGTCCATCACCGGCTGCAACGCCAAGCAGAACAAGGAGATGTTATGAGCAGTCCGTTTATCGAACAGATCAAAGCACGTCGTACCATCTATGCCCTGGGCGACCAGGTGTCCCATACACCGGAGCAGCTGACAGCCCTGATCCAGGATGCCATCAGGCACAGCCCCTCCTCCTTCAACTCCCAGAGCTCCCGTGCCGTCATCCTGTTTGGCGCCCAGCATCACAAGCTGTGGGATATCGTCAAAGCCGAGCTGAAAAAGATTGTGCCGCCGGAAGCCTACGCCCAGAGTGAAGCCAAGGTAGATGGCAGCTTCCGCGCAGGCTTTGGTACCGTGCTGTTCTTCGAAGACACCGACGTCATCAAGGATCTGCAGCAAAAATTCACCCTCTACGCCGACAACTTCCCCATCTGGTCGGAACATGCCACCGGCATCGCCCAGTTTGCGGTCTGGACGACGCTGGCGCAGGAAAAAGTCGGCGCCTCCCTGCAGCACTACAACCCCCTCATCGACGAGGCGGTACGCAAGGAGTGGAACCTGCCCGCCAGCTGGCTGCTGCGTGCCCAGATGCCCTTTGGCAGTATCAAGCAACCGGCCGGCGACAAGACCTTTATCGACGACGCTACCCGTTTCCGCGTTTTCAAATAACGGTCAGATGGCAAAACGCCCCCGCAGATCGGGGGCGTTTTTATTGCGGCAGGCTGTGGCTGCAATGTGCTCTCTCCATCGCTCAAGCAGGCAACGTCACCAGCAGAGATGTCTCTCCGATCTCCACCTTCACCTCGCGCCAGTCGCGGATCACCGCCACCACCGCCGGATTGAGTGGCGCATCGCCCCCCACCTGTACCACGGCGCAGCCTGCGTTCAGGGCGCTCTCGATACCGGCCGAGGCATCCTCGAACACCAGACAACGAGCGGGTGAGACACCAAGCCGTTCAGCCCCCAGCAGATAGGGCTCGGGATCGGGTTTGCCATGGACCACAGCTTCGGCCCCCACCAGCAGGTTGGGCAGCGGCAAACCGGCACAATGCAGGCGGTGACGGGCAACCCGCTCACTGGCGGAGGTCACGATGGCCCAGCGCAGTGGTGGCAAGCGGCGCAGCAACTCGCCACATCCGGCGATGGCATCGCCGCCAGTGTGCAGCATCTCCAGCTCGTCGAGGCGCGCCGCCTCCCGCTCCACATCCAGTTGCGGGGCCAGCGCCCGGATCACCTCCCGCGAGCGCATGCCGTGGCACATCGCCAGCACCGGCTCGGGATCGAGCTGATGCTCACGACACCAGATCCGCCATACCAGCTCCACATCGTCGGTCGAGCAGACCAGAGTGCCATCCATATCGAGCAGCAGGGCGGCGACCGCCACGGTTTTTGTGGCGCCTGTACAAACGGCCGGTTCGCGACTCATGCCGGTAATCATGCCGATACTCCCGCAAGCTCAGGCTCAGCTCCCTGCAACGCATCGGCAAAAGCCTGCTGCTGGGCGGCACGTTCATAACAGGCGAGCGCCTGTTCGGCGCTGCCAGCCCACACCTGCAGCGGGCCGACCACAAACCCCTGTTGCAGCAGGCTGGCGAGCAGCTCCCCCGTTTCTGGCGCGGCCAGCGGTTGGGCCAGCACCAGGGTGCCTTTCATCAAAAAGAGATAGCGTTGGGTAGACATGATATGACTCCTTGTTCCAGACCGGAGGGGACTCGACTCCCCCTTTCAGCGCCATTAGAACAGGGCATTTAGATAATTTATAATGAGTAAATGACCACTTTCGATAATCAAACGGAATGAAATTCGACCTCAAACAACTGCAGGCGTTCGTGATGCTGGCCGAGACCGCCAACTACCGGGAAGCGGCCAATCGCCTCTTCATTACCCAGCCCGCCCTCACCAAGCAGATCCAGGGATTGGAGCAGACCCTCGGCAGCACCCTGTTCAATCGCGGTCGCCACGGCGCAGAACTGACCGCCGTCGGCGCCCAACTGTTGACCCAGGCAAGTGCGCTGGTCGAACACGGGCGGGAGTTCGAGAGCCATGCGCTGGCGGTGGCGAGCGGGGTAGCCGGTCGGCTCAAGATTGGTTTTGGTCTGTCGAGCTTTGCACTGGCCCCCTCGCTGGTCGCCCGCTTTAAACAGCAGGTGCCCGATGTGATGGTGCATCTGCAGGATATGCCCTCCGCCATCCAGCAGGAGCAACTGCTCTCCGGTCAACTCCAGCTTGGCTTTATGCGCCGCCCGCATCTGCCGCAGTTGCGCGAACACAGGTTGCTGATTGATCGGCTGGTGCTGGCGGTGCCAACCCGGATGACCCAGCCAGATCCGGCTGCGTTTGATCTCCAGCAGGCATTGACCAGCCAGCCGCTGCTGCAGATGGTGGGCCACCGCTGCCCCGGCCTCAGCCAGCAGATCGCCAGCTTTCTCGGCGCCAACCGGCTGACCGGGATGATCCAGGAGGCCGAAGATATCCAGACGCTGGTAGCGCTGGTCGCCGCCGGGATCGGCAACGCCATCCTGCCGCGCAGCGTCAGCTTTATCGCCGGCCCTGACGTTACCCTCTATCCTCTCTCTGGCCCCAATTCCGAGTGGGAGGTCAGTCTGGTATGGAATCCCCTCTTTGCCGACCCCATCCGCGACAGCTTCGTCAAGCTGGTGATCGCCGCGCACCCCACGCCGATCTCGGCCACGCCCGAGCGCTGATGGCTGCGACTATGGGTTGTTCAATACCCAACCAAAACAGTGCGCCCCCGGAAGGGGGCGCATGCAAAACCAGAGCGGCAATTCGGATCAACAGTTGACACAGTGGCTGCGGTTTTTGCCCGCCCCCTTGGCGCTATAGAGCGCCGCATCGGCGGCGGCCAGCAGATCCCCTTCACTGGCGAGCGGCAGATCGCTGTTGCGTGTGGCAATGCCAATGCTGGCGCTAAGGCGGATCTCCTCCTTCACCACTATGCCGAGCTCATTGATGGCCTCGCGGATCATCTCCCCCAGTGTCAGCGCAGCCTCTCTGTTGGTATTACCCAGGATCAGAGCAAACTCGTCACCACCAAAGCGACAGGGCAAATCCGCCGGGCGCTGGCAGAAGGCTTGCAGCAGACGGGAAATCAGCAGCAGGGAGCAGTCCCCTTGCTGATGGCCAAGGTAGTCATTGCACGCCTTGAAGTTATCGAGATCGAGCATGATGAGGGAGAGCGGGGTATGTTCGCGCACGCTGCGGCGCCACTCGTTGTGCAGGAAGCTGTTGAACAACCGCCGGTTGGCCAGTCCGGTCAGGGGATCATGCTGGGAGAGGTTGGCGACTTCCAGTTCAAGCCGTTTGCGCTCAGTGATATTGATATGAGCAATGGCATAAAATTCGTCATCGACGCCGATAACTGGCGCCACCCTCATCATAAACCAGCGCTGGGTATCAGGGCTGTGGCAAGGGTACTCCAGATAGAACTTCTCCTGAACACGACGCAGCACCCGGCGGATCCCCTCCACTGCGCTGCGCGCCAGCGGCTCGTCAGAGCTGTCACACACCCCGATGTAGTTAACCCCGAGCCAGTCATACCCTTGGGGCATGCCGTTTTGCTCGGCAAACAGATCCCAAGCGAGATTGGTGTAATGAATCACGCCATCCCGGTCTATCACCGATATCTGGTCTTCCAGCGAATCCAGCAGCGCAGCCAGATAATGAGCTCGCTCGGCGAAGTGACTTCGCGGCCTCTGTATATCATCCACCATGATGGCCATCCTGTGGCAAAAGTGGCGTATCGCCATCTATTAACTATTAAGTCAGCAGATAGAGTAAAGCACCCAATTTCCACTTGGCCAACTGAGACCAAATTTCATCATGCACACCATCCGGCAAGGTTTCAGGCCAATAACCCCGAACCAGATAGCAAAAGCACGTTATGAATGTATTTGACTGATAAGTAACATTTAATGCCCACACCACTGATCTTCACAGGGGATGCCATCGCCCTCTCCGTCCATTTTGGTGTTCGGGCAATGTTGCAAAAACCAGGTCGCCTCCTCGCAGGATGTCATCTGGGAACAATGCTGCCGGCCATCACACTGACGAATAAATGTGGTTGCCTGTGGCCTGCTGACCGTGGTGCTGGCCTCCTCCTGATTGAAAGAGGAGACCGGCAAGGGCGCAATCGACTCGGCCGAGAAGCGTGAGTAGATAGAAAAAAGGCCAGCGAGCACCAGCAGGGGAATAAGTTTGCCGCGCCAACTGCTCTTGCGGCGCCGATAGGGGTTACGTCGCTCTCTGGTCACGGTGGGTCGTGGCGGCTGACTTGCCGCCCGCCATGATGGAGTTGCCGATGGTGTTGCTGACCTTGCTGCTGATGATGCAGAAAATGACGCGGCCACTGGCCCGGCATCCGCCAACGTGAGCGGACGATCGGGGAAAAAAACCTGCAGCGCCCGCAGCTTGCCATCCTGGCCACTACCGATCAGATAGGTGACGCGCTCCCCCGGCTCGGGGGCAGGGCCATCTGATTGCAGCGCCGTGATATGCACAAAGAGCCCACCACGCACGCCATGAGATGCCTGCTCATCGCCATTTTGTTCCGGCGTAATAAATCCAAAGCCGCGCGCCTCGTTCCAGCTCGCGATCCGTCCCTGATAACGCATCTGTTCATCCCTGTTGTTATCCATGTGAGCACTCTCTTGCCCAATCATCATGTTGCCCAAAAGCACTGCGGCCCGACAGGGAGCAGCAAATTAAATCTCAAAACGGTGATCGGGCGCAGCCTGCGGTGGGCTTCAGGCCAGTTGGGCAACCTTGATGATCTCGGCGATGCGACCCAGCATCCGCAGCGAGGAGTGGTGTTCGGTGGCATCGGCGGCGGCGCAGGCATCCTCCAGAATGGTGATGGCGTAGTCCCTGTCATGGCCATCCCGTGCCGCCGCCTGAATGGCCCAGCTGGTGCTCACCCCGCATAGATAGAGGTGATTGATGTGGTTGGCCCGCAGCGCAGGCTCCAGCGCCGTGCCATAGAAGGGGCTCACTCTGGGCTTGACCAGTACCAGATCGCCGGGCTGCACATCCAGCTCCGGGTGAAAATCGGTGCCACTGTCAGCCAGGGAGAGCGCCCCCAGCTGGTTAGCTCGACCAAACATGGGAGACCCCTTGGGTTGCAGCTGATAGCCGCCGTCGAAGCCCACCTTGATCAGCACCACCAGCCAACCGTGGGCACGGGCATGGGCCAGCGCCTGATTGGCGTGGCCAATGGCATCCTGCTCCAGCACATGGGCCGCCGAGGCGGCGATGCGCCCGTCGGGATGGGCAATATCGTTGATAAAATCGATCACCAGCAGTGCCTTGTTCATCACCTTTGCTCCTTCGCAAATTCAGCCCGTGATATCTGGTTCCAACCGGTCAAACCAGCCCCAGCGCATAGCGTAGCGCCATCTCCTTGAGCGGGCCTGCCTTGTCCGCCAGATTGAGGGCCAGATTGCGGGCCAGCTTGAGAGGGCCAATCTCGTTGCTGAACACCCCATAGAAGAGATCCATCCCCGACTGCATCAACAGGTTGTCGGGACGACGGCGCCGCTCGTAACGCTCGGCCAGCGCCAGCTGATGCCAGTCAGCGCCAGCCCCTTGCAGCAGCTCGACCCAGCAGGCTACATCCTTGAAGCCGAGGTTGACCCCCTGCCCCGCCAGCGGGTTGATGGTGTGGGCGGCATCGCCGAGCAGCACCACCCGACCGGCGTGATAGTCGTTGGCGTGACGGCGCACCAGCGGGAAGCTCCCCTTGCCGGTGACGGTAAACCCGCCGAGCCGGCTCGGGAAGTGGCGGCACACCTCGGCGGCAAGCCCTTCGTTGCTCATGGCAACCAGCGCCCGGATACGGGCCGGGCTGTCATACCACACCAGAGAGCCGTGCTGGCCGGGCAGCGGCAGGAAGGCACGCGGACCACTCGGGGTGAACTGCTGCCAGGTGATATCTTCCTGCGCGAAGTCGGTGTCGATATTGATCAGCATGCAGTGCTGGCGATACTCGAAGCGCGATACGCCAATACCCGCCAGCTTGCGGGTATGGGATTCGGCACCGTCGCAAGCCAGCACCCAGCGGGCGGCCAGCTCGGTGCCATCATCCAGAGTCAACACAGCTTCATCCGCACCCTGGCGCAGGCTGGTCACCGCCGCCGGAGTGTGGGTCTGGATGGTGGGAAAATCCTCCATCCGCTTGAGCAGGGCGAGCTGTACCAGCCGGTTTTCGATGATGTAGCCAAGCTGGGGCAGGCCAAGGTCGGCGGAATTGAAGCGGGTGGCAAAACCGTCCAGCTCCCAGGTCTCCAGCCGGCGATAGGGGCAGAGCCGCATCTGCTGCAGATGGTGCCAGGCGCCAGCCTGCTCCAGCAGCGCCACCGAAGCCTGACTGATGGCGGAAACCCGCAGATCCAGCGGCTGCTCTGGCGCGTATTGCTCTGGCAGTTGCGTCTCGATGACCCGCACAGAGAGGCCTTGGGCCGCCAGCAGGCTGGCGGTAGCTGCGCCCACCATACCGGCGCCGACGATGGCGATATCACACTGTTCCATAGATTGATTCCTGAAAGGGTGCGTCCGGCGACAGCGCCCGGACGTGAACCGGATGGCTGCATGATAGCGCAAGGGAGCGGGATAAACAGTGAAGGGATTTGAGAATTGCTGCGTCAAATCAAGGAGAAAGCCGATTTTCCCCGCATGCAATCACCCCTCTGGGAAAAGGGGGCAAATTGGATATTCGCTAGGCAGTCTCACGATTGCGGAGTAAAATGCGCGGTCCTTTGACCATGCCGCATTCAAAACAAGTCAAGAGAAGCAATGAGCAAAAAACTTCACATTAAAACCTGGGGTTGCCAGATGAACGAGTACGACTCGTCCAAAATGGCCGACCTGTTGGATGCCAGCAATGGCTACACGCTTACCGAAGAGCCCGAAGAGGCAGACGTTTTGCTGCTCAATACCTGCTCCATCCGCGAAAAAGCGCAGGAGAAGGTGTTTCACCAGCTGGGTCGCTGGAAAAAGCTCAAGGCAAACAAACCCGGTCTGGTGATCGGCGTGGGCGGCTGCGTCGCCTCCCAGGAGGGGGACAACATCCGCACTCGTGCCCCCTATGTGGACATCGTGTTCGGCCCGCAAACCCTGCATCGCCTGCCCACCATGATCAAGCAGGTACAGGAAGGGCGCGGCGCCCAGGTTGACGTCGCCTTCCCCGAAATCGAGAAGTTTGACAGCCTGCCCGAGCCGCGCGCCGAAGGGGCGACCGCCTTCGTTTCCATCATGGAAGGCTGTTCCAAATACTGCTCCTTCTGCGTGGTGCCCTACACCCGCGGCGAGGAGGTAAGCCGACCGCTGGACGACGTGCTCTATGAGATCGCCCAGCTCGCCCAACAGGGCGTACGCGAAGTAAACCTGCTCGGCCAGAACGTCAACGCCTACCGGGGCTCGACCTTCGACGGTGGCATCTGCACCTTCGCCGAGCTTCTGCGGCTGGTGGCCGCCATCGACGGCATCGATCGCATTCGCTACACCACCAGTCACCCCATCGAGTTCACCGACGACATCATCGAGGTCTACAAGGACACCCCGGAAGTGGTCAGCTTCCTTCACCTGCCGGTGCAGAGCGGCTCCGACCGCATTCTTACCATGATGAAGCGCCCGCACACCGTGCTGGAGTACAAGTCCAAGATCCGTCGCCTGCGCGCCGCCCGTCCCGACATCACCATCAGTTCGGACTTCATCGTCGGCTTCCCGAACGAGACGGATGAGGATTTCGAGGCAACCATGAAACTCATCGAAGAGATCAACTTCGACATGAGCTTCAGCTTCATCTATAGCCCACGCCCCGGAACCCCTGCCGCCGACCTGCCCGATGACGTCGACATGGAGGTGAAGAAAGCCCGTCTGAGCCGCCTGCAGCACGTCATCAACAACCAGGCGATGCAGATTGGCCGCGCTATGCTGGGCACTACCCAGCGTATTCTGGTGGAAGGGCCCTCCAAGCTCGACCCGATGCAGTTGTGCGGCCGCACCGAGAACAACCGGGTGGTCAACTTCGAAGGTCCGCACACCCTGATCGGCGGCTTTGCCGACGTGGAGATCACCGAAGTACGTCCCAACTCCCTGCGCGGCAAATTCATCCGCGGCGAGAACGAGATGAACCTGCGCATCGCCACCGCCCCGAGCGAGATCCTGGCCCGTCGCCCAGACAATGTGCCGGACGAGCTGGGTGTAGCTGCCTTCACTCCCCATTAATTTTCCCTCCCTATCCGCTTGGCGGATGGGGAGCGCCCCGATACGAGGATATTGTGAGCCGACACATCTCGACCCTGAATCTGCATCTGGATCCTGCCGACAACCAGCGTCTCGCCAGTCTGTGCGGTCCGTTCGATGACAACATCAAGCAGCTGGAGCGCCGCCTCGGCGTCGAGATCAGCTACCGTGACAACCACTTCCAGCTGGTGGGCAAACCAGCCCAACTGGATGCCGCTGCCGTTATCCTCAAGCACCTCTATGTGGAAACCCAGCCCCTCAAAGGCGGCAAGGTGACCGACATCACCCCCGACATGGTCCATCTGGCCATTCAGGAGTCTCGGGTGCTGGAACAGGATGAGGAACCGGCGCCGAGCATCCCCTATGGCAAAGAGGTGACAGTCAAGACCAAGCGCGGTCTCATCAAGCCACGCAGCCCCAATCAGGCCCAGTACATCGCCAACATCGTGCGCCACGATATCTGTTTCGGCATAGGCCCTGCAGGAACAGGCAAGACCTATCTGGCGGTGGCGGCGGCAGTGGATGCACTGGAGCGTCAGGAAATTCGCCGCATTCTGCTGACCCGTCCAGCGGTGGAAGCGGGCGAGAAGCTTGGTTTCCTGCCCGGCGATCTCTCCCAAAAGGTCGACCCTTACCTGCGCCCGCTATACGACGCCCTGTTTGAAATGCTGGGCTTTGAGCGGGTCGAGAAACTGATGGAGCGCAACATCATCGAAGTGGCACCGCTCGCCTATATGCGCGGAAGAACCCTCAATGACGCCTTTATCATTCTCGATGAGGCCCAGAACACCACCACCGAGCAGATGAAGATGTTCCTCACCCGCATCGGCTTCAACTCCAAGGCGGTGGTCACCGGTGACATCACCCAGGTAGACCTGCCGCGCAATGCCAAATCCGGCCTGCGCCATGCGCTGGAAGTACTGCCAGGGGTCGATGGTCTGTCGTTCAACTTCTTCGAGTCCAAAGACGTGGTTCGCCACCCGGTGGTGGCCCGTATCGTGCAGGCTTACGAGGCATTCGATGCCAAACAGGCAGCGGAAAAAGCAGCCCCCATTTTTGGGAAAGAGAGCATCGGCAAAGAGAGCGAGCAATGAGCGTAACCCTGGATCTGCAACTGGCCAGTGCCAGCACCGAAGGCCTGCCAAGCGAGGCCCAGCTGCAAGGCTGGCTCGACGGCACCATTCTCGGCTTCCAGCAAGAGGCTGAAGTGACGGTGCGCATCGTCGACGAGGCGGAGAGCAACGAGCTCAACCTCACCTATCGCGGCAAGGACAAGCCCACCAACGTGCTCTCCTTCCCGTTCGAGGCGCCACCCGGTCTGGAGCTGCCGCTGCTGGGCGATCTGGTGATCTGCCGTCAGGTGGTGGAGCGTGAGGCCCAAGAGCAGGGCAAGCCCGTCATGGCCCACTGGGCCCACATGGTTGTGCACGGCAGTCTGCATCTGCTAGGTTATGACCATATCGAGGATGAGGAAGCCGAAGAGATGGAAGCGCTTGAGCGCGACATCATGCAGGAGCTCGGTTTTGCCGATCCCTATCTGAACGACGAAGAGTAAAACGCCGGATGGTCATCGACTTGAAACAGCAGATGGCCATCCTTATATAACCCGAACAATTTCAAGTGTGTTTAAGCGAGTAACCAAGAGAGAAAATGACCGACGATCACCCTAGTACCGGCTCGCCGAAGAAAACCTGGCTCGACAAACTCAGCCAACTCTTCCAGGGCGAGCCAAAAGACCGCAACGATTTGGTAGACGTGATAGCCGATGCCGAGGAGCGCGACCTCATCGATCAGGACACCAAGGACATGATCGAGGGGGTGCTGGAGATCGCCGATCTTCGCGTGCGAGACATCATGATCCCCCGCTCCCAGATGGTGACCATCGAGAAGTCCCAACCGGTGGATGCGATTCTGCCGGTGATCATCGAGTCCGGTCACTCCCGCTTCCCGGTGATCAACGAAGACAAGGATCATGTGGAGGGCATTCTGCTCGCCAAGGATCTGCTTCCCTTCGGGTTTGGCGGCCATCACGCCAGCGAGCCGCTGCAGCTCGAGAAAATCTTGCGCCCCACGGTGATCGTGCCCGAGAGCAAACGGGTTGACCGTCTGCTCAAGGAGTTCCGTGAAGAGCGCTACCACATGGCCATCGTGGTCGACGAATTTGGTGGCGTCTCCGGTCTGGTGACCATTGAAGACATTCTCGAGCTTATCGTCGGCGAGATAGATGACGAATTCGATGACATCGAGGATGAGCCGGACGAGATCCGCCGCATCAGCAAACGGGTCTTCTCGGTCAGTGCCCTTACCGAGATCGAGGATTTCAACGACTTCTTCGGCACCCAGTTCAGCGATGAAGAGGTGGATACTGTGGGTGGTCTGGTGATGCACGCCTTCAGTCATCTGCCCAAAAAGGGCGAGGAGATTGAGCTGGATGGCTACCTGTTCAAGGTGATGCATGCCGACCGGCGTCGTCTGCAGCAGTTGCAGGTGAAGATCCCGGAGAACCATGTCGTGGCACAATCTGAACCCCAGTAAACTGCCAGCGATCTTTTGACAACGCCCCGCCTGCGGGGCGTTGTGCTATCCGGATGGCGCGAGGCTCGCCGTTAACCGCCGTACGGGGTAAGATACCGGCCATTCGACCCCAGTTGCACACCAAGACGAGCACCATCGCCCGTGAGATTATCCCCTGTTACTTCCAAAATTCTGTTAAGCCTCAGTGCATTGGCCTCTGGCGCCATCGCCGTGCTGGCCTTCTCCCCCTTCGGCTACTGGCCGCTGGTGCTCCCCTCCCTGCTTGGCCTCTATGCCCTGCTGGACAAAGCCACGCCAAAGCAGGCCGCCTGGCGCGGTTTTGGCTATGCCATGGGGCTCTTTTTACCAGGCCTGTGGTGGATCCACGTCAGCATGACCGAATTTGGCGGCATCCCGCTGCCGGTCGCTTTTATACTGCTGGCCGGTCTATCCGCCTATCTGGCGCTCTACCCGACGCTCGCCTGCTGGGTTTTCGCCCGCTTCTTTGGCAGCCGTCACTGGAGCCGCTGGCTGCTCGCCTTTCCGGCACTCTGGCTGCTGGCGGACTGGCTGCGTGGCTGGGTGATGACAGGCTTCCCCTGGCTCTGGTTTGGCTACAGCCAGATCGACGGCCCGCTCAGGGGCTTTGCTCCCATTTTCGGGGTGCAGGGCATCACCCTCGCCCTGTTGCTCTCTGCCTCCGCCATCTGGCTGGTGTGGAAATCCCGCTCCCCGCTCTGGCTGGCAGTGCCCGCTCTGCTGGTAGCCGGTGCCCACGGTCTGATGCAGCTCAGTTGGGTCACCCGTGGCGAGCCGGTCAAGGTAGCACTGGTGCAAGGCAATATCGCCCAGTCCCTCAAGTGGGATCCGGAGGCGCTGGTGCCGACGGTGCGCAAATATCAGGATCTCAGCCGCGAGAATCAGGATGCCGATATCATCGTCTGGCCGGAGTCGGCCATCCCGGCCATCGAGAAGGAGATGGGCCCCTATCTGGAGAGCCTCGACAAAGCGATGAAGGTGAACAACACCGGTCTGCTGGCGGGGATCATTCACTATGATTTCGAGCAACGACGCTTCTTCAATACCGTGCTCGGCATGGGGGTACAGGATGCGGATGGCAAGGAGTCCTACTTCTACGGGCACCCCAACCGTTACAACAAGTACCACCTGCTGCCCATCGGCGAGTTCGTGCCGTTTGAAGATCTGCTGCGTCCCATCGCCCCCTTCTTCAATCTGCCGATGTCCTCTTTCAGCCGGGGCGATGAAGTGCAGCCAAATCTGATCGCCAAGGGGCTCAAGTTCGCCGCCGCCATCTGCTACGAGATCATCTTCCCGGAGGAGGTGCGCCGCAACGTCAATGCCGATACTGACTTCCTGCTGACCGTCTCCAACGATGCCTGGTTCGGCACCAGCATCGGCCCCTGGCAACATATGGAGATCGCCCGGATGCGCGCGCTGGAGCTGGCTCGTCCGCTGCTGCGCGACACCAACACCGGCATCACTATTGTTACCGAGATTGACGGCAGCATCATCGGCCAGATCCCGCAGTTTGAAGCGGGTGTGCTGCGCAGCGAGGTGCGTCCCGCCCACGGCGAGACTCCCTACATGCGCTTTGGCACCTGGCCCCTCTACGGCCTGACCGTGCTGCTGCTGGGTCTGGCGCTGGCGCTGCGCCCCAAGGCACACCCCTGGGCCCGCGAGCTGTAACGACCACCCGCAATCTCCGATAAACAGCGAGGCGCCCACAGGCGCCTCGTTTTTTCATCTCCTCATCAGATCGATATGCCGGAGAAGGACATAAAGCCAAGGGACATCAGCCCCGCCACGATAAAAGTGATACCAATGCCCCGCAGCCCCTCGGGCACATCGGCGTACTTCAGCTTCTGGCGCAGCCCGGCCATGGCGACAATGGCCAGCAGCCAGCCAAGTCCGGAGCCTGCGCTGTAGACTAGCGACTCGATGAAACCATAATCCCGCTGCGCCATAAACATCACCCCTCCGAAGATGGCACAGTGCACCGTCAACAGCGGCAGATAGATGCCGAGCGCCTGATAGAGCGCCGGAACGTACTTGTCGAGCACCATTTCCATCACCTGCACCAGCGCCGCCAGCACCCCGATGTAAATGATGTAATCGAGAAAGCCCAGATCGAATTCACCGAAAAAGGTACTGCCTGCCCGCAAGATATGGCGGTAAATCAAGTTATTGAGGGGAATGGCGATAACCATCACCACCAGGATCGTCATGCCAAGGCCAAAGGCGGTGTTGATGTTCTTCGAGACGGCCAGAAAGGTACACATCCCCAGAAAGAAGGCCAGGGCGAGGTTTTCGACAAAGATTGAGTGAATAAACAGGTTGAGGTAGTAGTCCATAGGTGTGCTCACCAGGTGTTTGCGCAAAGAGAAAGTCTGCCTCTGGCCAATGGCCAGCAGCATGGACGAAGCAACAGGAAGCGCGGACGCAACACCGGACGATATAGCGCAGGCAACAGGTGCAAGCCTGCCCGTCAGTCAATCAGGAGCGTTACAAACCGAGTGAAAAGGTGGATGGGCGCCCGCCAGCAGGGTGAGCTAGTCGCCGTGACAGAAACGATATTGCAGGTGGCGACAGCGCAGTAGCCGTCGGTGCAGATAACCGAAGTAGCCGGGGAGCTGCCTGACATAGAGAAGAGGGAGAACCAGTAGCAGACCGCAGAGCAGGCCGAGGATATCGTGCTGGAACCAGGCCAGCACCATCTGATAGCGCTCGGGATGAGTGGCCCCTTCGAGCCGCCGCCCCAGCTCGAAGCCGAGTCGCCATTGGGAGGTTGGGGGGAGGCCGACACTGTTGACCAATCCCGGATCGGATTGCTCATGCAACTGCATCGAGACCTTCTGCCTGACCGACGCCTGATGAGGTGTTGCAGTGACCCCTACCGCAGCGAAAGCGGCAAACCACAGCAGGCTGGCGATAGCGAGGGCAATCGTCCAGGTCGACAGTCGACCAGAAGGCAGCAAAGAGTCAGTCCCGTTCAAACAACAAAATGATGCAGGGATGAATGTATCACAACACCTCTTTTTCTTGAATTTTTAACCGCATTGAATGACGTAAAGCGATACAAAAAAACCATCTCACTCAGAAAGCCAGCAATTAAATACCAACATAACAAAGCGGTAGAGTCCCCCTGGCCCACAGTAAAACGGCCACCCGAGGGTGGCCGTTGTCAGCGATGTCAGCGACAAAGCAGCAATGCTCCCGGCTCAGAGGCCGACCGCCTCCAGATGCTCCACCAGCAGCTGCACGCTGCGGTTGCCGCGCCACTCGTTGACATCGAGCCGGTAGACCAGCCGCACCCGCTTGACCGAGGCATCGGGCCAGCGCTTGAGATCGACGCCAAAGGCGATGGCATCCACCGCATGGCCAGAATCGGTAGTCAGCATCATCTTGAGGTGCTTCTCCCCCACCAGCCGCTGCTGCACCAGCACGAATTCGCCGTCAAACAGTGGCTCGGGGAAGGCCTGCCCCCAGGGACCGGAGGCACGAATCAACTCCGCCAGCTCGAGGTTTAGCTCGTCCGGCAGCAGCTCGCCGTCGGTGAGCAGCACCCCGGTCAAGAGCTCGGGGGTAACCAGCTCGCCGATGACCGCCTCAAAGGCGCGGCTAAAAGCCTCGATATTGGCCTTGGGCAGGGTCAGCCCCGCCGCCATGGCGTGGCCGCCAAACTTGCCCATCAGGCCCGGATGGCGGGTATCGAGCAGTTCCAGCGCATCGCGCAGGTGCACCCCGGGAATGGAGCGGCCGGAGCCCTTCAGTTCGGTCTCGCTGCTCTCGGCAAAGGCGATGACCGGGCGGTAGTACTTCTCCTTCACCTTGGAGGCCACCAGCCCCACCACCCCCTGATGCCACTCGTCCCGGTGCAGCACTATGCCAGAGGGCACCTCGCCATCGCGAAACCGGATCTGCTCCAGGGTGGCAAGCGCCTCCTGCTGCATCCCCTGCTCGATCTCCTTGCGCTCCTGATTGAGGCTATCCATCTCGGCCGCAAGCTGGCGCGCCAGATTGAGATCATCGCAGAGCAGACAGGCGACCCCGAGGGACATGTCATCGAGGCGTCCCACCGCGTTGAGGCGCGGCCCCAGCGCAAAACCGAGGTCGGCGGCGGTGAGGCGGCGACCATCGCGGCCCGACACATCCACCAGCGCCTGAATGCCGGGGCGACAGCGCCCAGCCCGGATCCGCTGCAAGCCCTGATGGACCAGAATGCGGTTGTTGCCATCGAGCGCCACCACATCGGCGACCGTGCCGAGGGCCACCAGATCGAGGTAATCCGCCACATTGGGGGCGCGTAACCCTTGCCGTTCGTACCAGCCGAGCTGACGCAGATGGGTATTGAGGGCCGCCATCAGGTAGAAGGCCACCCCCACCCCGGCCAGCGACTTGGAGGGAAAATCGCAACCGCGCTGGTTAGGGTTGACGATGGCATCGGCATCAGGCAGCTCCTGACCCGGCAAATGGTGATCGGTAACCAGTACCTGCATACCAACCGCCTTGGCAGCCGCCACCCCGGCGATGCTGGAGATGCCGTTATCCACCGTGATCAGGAACTCGGCGCCGCGGGCCACCGCCAGCTCGACAATCTCGGGGGTGAGGCCGTAGCCAAACTCGAAGCGGTTGGGCACCAGAAAATCGATGTGGCGACCGCCCATGGCGCGCAGGGCCAGCACACACAGGGCCGAACTGGTGGCACCATCGCAGTCGAAGTCGCCGACAATCAGGATCCGTTTCTGGGCGGTCAGGGCATCCGCCAGCAGCGGCACCGCCTGCTCCATGCCATAGAGGCGCTGGGGCGGCAACAGCTGGCTGGCGCTGCGCTCAAGCAAGGCGGGATCCTCTACGCCACGGCTGGCGAAGATTTGGCGAAGCAGGGGATGCAGGGTGGCAGGCAGATGGGAATCATCAACTCGCGGACGACGACGGATTTGCAGGGACATCAATATGATCCAGTATCTTGAGCAGTTGTTCGGGGCTCTGGTAGCCACGTACCAGATCTCCATCAGAGGAGACCCAGGCAGGCAGTACCTTGACCCCCAACCACTGGCTCAGGCCAATATTCTCGATAAGGGTCTCACTACATTCCTTTTGAGGCAAATAGGCTTTGAAGGGATCATTCTGCAGCAGGGGATCCTTGCACCAGTGGGAAGCCTGTCCGGCATGTTCAATCACAGGGTAGAGCTCGACGCTCACACCGGATGTTTGCAGATGTTGCAACGTGCCAGACAGTTGACGACGAGCGGCATCCTGTTCACCGAAAAAGAGCGCAACCCGATGGCGCTCATTCCTGGCCTTGAGCACGACAGGTGGATGGGTCACCTGGGACAAGCCCAACCGACGCTGCTCGCGCATACCCGAGACGGTAAGGTTCTTCATGTTATGAGTCATATCCAGCATGACCCCCTGCACAACATAGTTCCCCTTGGCATCGCTGTAGAGCACTCCTTGCGAAGTGCCCAACATATAGAGCCCGGGAATGGGGGTCTGTTCCACCAGATAAACAGAGACCCCAAGACGGGCGGTAATGGTCTGTTTCAAGACTTTGGGATCCATCCCTGCTCTGGCAGAAAATGTGCATATAAGCATCACAACCAGTAGTAAATACTTCATTTTATTGCTCATGCGGCATGAATGAATGGATTCAAGACGGTACAGCAGCCAAGTTCATTACTCAACTCGCTATTTACAACAAAATCAATATCAGTGAAGAGGAGGAGAAAAAATGTCTCCCCCGATTGCCAAGGGGGCATAACCCCAGCAAGCTAGTCAGGACGACAGGAATAACGCGGCTTAGCCTCTGTTTTTCCTGACAAGAGTTCGCCCTTTGGCAAGGGTTATCAACGCGCTATCTTGTTTAATTTCGGAGGAAATAATGAGTCTGATTCAAGAGTTCAAAGCCTTTGCCGCCCGCGGCAACGTCATCGACATGGCCGTCGGTATCATCATCGGTGCCGCCTTCGGCAAAATTGTCTCCTCCTTCGTCGGTGACGTGATCATGCCGCCTATCGGCCTGATCCTGGGCGGCGTGGACTTCAGCGACCTGGCGGTCACCCTGAAGGCTGCAGAAGGGACAACACCCGCCGTGGTCATCGCCTATGGCAAGTTCATCCAGACCATCATCGACTTTCTGATCATCTCTTTTGCCATCTTCATGGGACTGAAGGCCATCAACACCCTCAAGAAGAAACAAGAAGAGGAAGCCGCCGCCCCGGCAGGCCCGACCAAGGATCAGGAGCTGCTGACCGAGATCCGTGATCTGCTGAAATCCCAGCAAGGGAAATAAGCGCCATCTCCTGTCGTGTAGAGATAAAAAAACCGCCTGCTGGCGGTTTTTTGTTTTTGGGAGGACAGCACTCAGGCTCTGGGGTGGTGCTCACCGTGCAGCGCCTTGAGCCGCTCGTTGGCCACATGGGTGTAGATCTGGGTAGTGGAGAGATCCGCGTGGCCCAGCAGCATCTGCACCACCCGCAGGTCGGCGCCGTGGTTGAGCAGATGGGTGGCAAAAGCGTGGCGCAAGGTATGGGGGGAGAGCTCGCCCTGAATGCTGGCACGCTGGGCATAGAGCTTGATGCGATGCCAGAAGGTCTGGCGGGTCATCATGCGCGCCTGCTTGGAGGGAAAGACCACGTCCGAGCTGGTGCCCCCCAGCAGCAGGGTACGGGCCTCGCGGTAGTAACGCTCCAGCCAGTGCATCGCCTCCTCGCCCATTGGCACCAACCGCTCCTTGTTGCCCTTGCCCACCACCCGCACCAAGCCCTGACGCAGGCTGACATGCTCGGCGGTGAGCCCCACCAGCTCGGAAACCCGCAGCCCGGTGGCGTAGAGCAGCTCCAGCATCGCCTTGTCCCGCAACTCCAGCGGGTCATCCACCAGCGGCGCACTCAGCAACGCATCCACCTCCGTTTCGCTTAAATCGGAGGGAAGTTTTTTCGGCAGCTTGGGCCCCTCCAGCAGCACGGTCGGATCATCGCTGCGCAGCTTCTCGCGGTTGAGATACTGATAAAAGCGACGCAGGGCCGACAGAAAGCGGGCGGTGCTGCTGGCCGCAAACTGGTGATCAACCCGCCAGGCGAGGTAGTGCTGGATCTCGTCCATCCCCGCCAGCAGCAGCGAGCTCCCCTGCTCGTCGAGCCAGAGGGAGAACTTCTCCAGATCGCTGCGATAGGAGCTGACCGTGTTGTCAGACAATCCCCGCTCCAGCCAGAGGGCGTCCAGAAAGGGTTCAATCAGGGGGTGGGGGTCGGGTTTGCTCATGGTGCGCTGCAATCAGGGGATCGATGGCCCATTGTAACGCGCCAACTCCTTGGAAAGACAAGGCACTTTCATTGGAAAGATAAGGCTCGTTTGCCACGCCCTTGCCGGGCGGTGAAGGTCGAATGGCAATCTGCTAGACTGGCGCCCTCCCCTTACGTTACCCATCGTGTTGCCAACATGGCGCAGCCCACACGAGCATGCGAGAACGCGCCAAAAGCAAGCGAGAAAGCGCCAACAGAGAGAAGAGCGATGAAGATTGGTCTGTTTTACGGTTCCACCACCTGCTACACCGAGATGGCTGCCGAGAAGATCCGCGCCCTCATCGGCCCCGAGCTGGTGGATATTCACAATATCAAGGATGTCTCCCTGCGCCGGATGGAGGATTACGAGATCCTGATCCTCGGCATCTCCACCTGGGATTTTGGCGAACTGCAGGAGGACTGGGAGTCCCGCTGGGAAGATATCTCCGATCTCCACCTGGAGGGACGCATCGTTGCCCTGTTTGGCCTCGGCGATCAGCTCGGTTATGGCGAATGGTTCCAGGACGCCCTCGGTATGCTGCACGATCAGCTGGTGCCAAAAGGGGTCAAGCTGGTGGGCTACTGGCCCAACGAAGGGTACGAATTCGATGCCTCCAAGGCGCTGATCGACGATGGTCGTCACTTCGTCGGGCTGGCCCTCGATGATGCCAACCAATATGACCAGACCGATCCGCGCATCGAGCAGTGGGTCGAACAGATCCTGAGCGAAATCCACGCCCTGCTCTGATCTTTCCTACGTTTTGGCAAAACGACCCTGAGCGCCTGGCCCTGGCCGCCGGGCGCAGTTATCGCACCGATTTTCTCAATCGGTATCATCGCATGACGCTATAGCGACTTTTTTGTGCTGGTCTGCAACAATGGACTCGACATCCCATAACAATCAGAACCGGATGTCGGAAGCAAACGGACAGACCAGAAAAGGATATTCTATGACTCCATTCTCCCTGTTGGCCCCCGCCATTGCCCGTGACGTGCTCGATCACGCGCTGGCGCTGGGTGCCGATTTTGCCGAGCTGTTTGTCGAGCGAAAGCGCCGCAGCCAGCTCAGCCTGCTCTCCAGCCAGATAGAGAACATCAGCGGCGGCCTCGATTTCGGTATCGGCGTGCGCCTCTGTTACGGCCACAAGGTGCTCTACGGCTACACCAATCTGGCCAGCCGCGACGAACTGCTGCGCATCGTCACCCTGCTGGCGGCCAAAGACCGCCGCGACCCGGTGGTGACCGCCACCGCCTTCGATTTCACCCGCCTGACCGACCGCAACCCGGTCGCTCTGCCCCTGTCGGCAGACAAGCTGCTGGAGCAGAAGATCGCCTATCTGCACGCCATGGATGCGGTGGCCCGTGCCGAGAGCAGCAAGGTGAGCCAGTTCTCCGGCAACGTGCTGGGCTGGGAGCAGGAGGTGGAGATCTTCAACAGCGAAGGAGTGCAAGTGGCCGATCGCCGCCACTACAACCGCATCATGGCCCAGACCATCGCCATGGAAGGGAGCGAGCAGAGCGTCGGTTACGAGGCCCCCGGCGCCCTGATGGGCTGGGAGCATGCCGATCGCATCGATCCGCGCGAGCTGGCCCTCACCGCCACCCGTCAGGCACTGGTGAAACTGGGCGCGGCTCCCTGCCCGAGCGGCACCCTGCCGGTCATCATGGAGAACGGCTTTGGCGGCGTCATCTTCCACGAGGCGTGCGGCCACCTGCTGGAGACCACCTCGGTAGCCAAGAAGGCCTCTGTATTCCATGACAAGATGGGCCAGCTCATCGCCAATCCGGCAGTCAGCGCTGTGGATGAAGGCTTGCAGAGCAACGCCTGGGGCTCCATCAACGTCGATGACGAGGGGATGGCGACCCAGCACACCCAGCTCATCAAGGACGGCGTACTGACCGGTTTTCTGGTGGACAGAATGGGCGCCCTCAAGACGGGCTACGCCCGCACCGGCTCGGGTCGGCGCGAATCGTACAAGTACGCCCCCACCTCGCGTATGCGCAACACCTATATCGAACCGGGCAACCACAGCCTCGACGATATGCTGGCCACGGTGGAGCACGGCATCTACGCCAAGAAGATGGGGGGCGGCTCGGTACAGCCCGGCACCGGCGAGTTCAACTTCAATGTGCAGGAGGCATACCTCATCGAGCACGGCAAAATCACCAAGCCGCTCAAGTCGGCCACCCTTATCGGCACCGGCCCGCAGGTGCTGAAAGAGATCTCCATGGTGGGCAGCAATCTGGCACTGGCCGCCGGCATGTGCGGCTCGATCTCGGGCTCGGTTCCCACCTCGGTGGGCCAGCCGGCGCTGAAAGTGGACAATATTCTGGTGGGAGGGAACGCCTGATGAGCCAGCTCGACATGAACCAACTGCTCACCCGCCTGCTAGGCAAGGTGGCCGACCTCGGCGCCGAGGCAGACATCATCGCCAATCAGGAGAAGGCCTTCTCCCTCAAGGCAGACAAGGGCGAGCTGGGTGAATACAAGGTCACCAGCAGCCAGCAGCTCGGCATTCGCCTGATCAAAGAGGGTCGGGTCGGCATCGCCTACTCGGAATCCCTCGATGAGTCAGCGCTGGATGCCATGCTGCAAGATGCCCTCGATGCCAGTCGCTTTGCCAAGGTGGATGCGGATCAGCGCATCTCGGTGGCCAATAGCCGGATCACCACAGATTGCGCCGAGATCAACCAGCCCGATACCACGCCGGTTGAGGAGAAGATCGCCCTGGCCCTGCGCCTCGAATCTGACATGCTGGCCATGCCCGATGTGAGCGGCGCCCCCTACAACAGCTTCTTTGAAGGGGAGAGCCAGCTCTGGCTCGCCAACAGTCAGGGTACCCTCTGCCAGCACGGCGAGTTCAGCGTCGGCTGCTACACCTCGGCACTGGTCGAGCGGGATGGCCGCCAGTCGATGCACTCGCAGGGGCAGTATGGCCGTCGCTTTGACGAGCTGGATAGCCAGCGGCTCATCGAGCAGATCTACGCCATCGCCGATGGCCTGCTGCCCGGTGAAGCGGTGCCGAGTGGTCGCTACAGCGTCATCTTCAGCACCAACTGCTTCGCCAGCCTGTTTGGCTGCTTTCAGGGCGTGCTGTCGGGCAAGTGGGCCCAGCAGGGGATCAACCCCTGGCGCAGCAAGGTCGGCCAAAGCGTGGCGTCACGCTGGCTCACTCTGGAGAGCCGGGTCTACATGCCGGGAGGCATGAACATCAAGGCATTTGATGGCGAGGGGGCGGCCAGCTCGGATCTGCTGCTGATTGGCGAAGGGGAGCTGAAAACACTGCTCCACAACAGCGCCACCGCCCGCCACTTTGGCGTCGCCAGCAACGGCTCGGCCGCTCGTGGAGCACGCAGTGCCCTTGATGTGACCGCTCGCCATCTGGTGTTTGGCGCAGGCCCCCATAGCGAAGCGGAGGTGCAGAGCGGCGACTATCTGGAGCTGGTCAAGCTGGATGGCCTGCATTCGGGTGCCGATGCGGTGAGCGGCGACTTCTCCTTTGGCGCATCAGGATTCCTCTGCCGCGACGGGGTTCGCCTGCAGCCGGTACGCGGCATCACGGTGGCGGGCAACTTCTACCGCCTGCTGGGTGAGCTGGAGGCGGTCGGCGATATCTTGCACCACAACGATGGCAAGGGCTTCTACGCTCCGCTGATCCGTTTTGGTGGACTCTCCGTCGCGGGCAAGTAATCAAGCCCATCAATAGAGAGAGGCGCCTGAGGGCGCCTCTCTTATTGGCAAGCTGGGTATGGATACCTCTGGCCAAATGGACGATTACGCTTCGCTAATCGTCCCTACAGGTCGGTACATGAAAATGATAATACGTCGATTCAGGGCGAAAGCGGCTCGCGATGATACTCGGCGCAGCCGCATTCGGGGCAGGTATCGAGCTGCTCGGGATGAAGCACCGTATGGCGCCAACCACACTGGTCGCACACCATAACTCCGAGCCCCACCCAGTCGCCCGCCTCATAGACACCTTTGTGCTCCAGCTCGTCGGCCAGCTCCCGCCACTCCACCTGGGCGCGGTCGGTCACATCCGCCAGCCAGGACCAGGCGGTGTCTTTCAGGGCCAGCATAAAGGCAGACTCTTCCACCTGCGCACTATCGTCATGGCGCCCCTCGTCATAGTTGCCCAGATCCCGCTTCACGTACTCGGCGATGAGCGCCAGTTCGTCCTGAGTCAGGTCACTGGCAGCCTCCAGATAGGCCTGCACCTTGGCAATCATCCGGTTGAGGCGCTCCCCCTGGAACTCTTCAGTCTCTTGCCACTGTTTTTGCAACTCAGCAATGAAGGCTTCGTACCCTTTTTGACGTTTGTCCATGGCTCTAACTCCTCTACTAAACCCTGATCTGGCCCGGCTTAAGGCCCAAGGGACGCTGGCGGTTGTTGCCGCCGCAGGATATGGGTATTCTATTGCGATTTCCCAGCTGATTTATCTATTCATTTCACAGATCCGGATGTCACCAATGCAAGAGCAATACGTTCCCCAATCAATCGAACCAGCAGTGCAAAAGCACTGGGATGCCAAGAAAACCTTCAAGGCCGTGGAGAAGGTAGACAAGGAGAAGTTCTACTGCCTGTCCATGTTCCCCTATCCGTCTGGTCGACTACACATGGGGCACGTTCGTAACTACACCATAGGTGATGTGATCTCCCGTTATCAACGCCTCAATGGCAAGAACGTGCTGCAACCCATAGGTTGGGATGCATTCGGTCTGCCGGCCGAGAACGCCGCGATCAAAAACAATACCGCACCGGCGCCCTGGACCTACGAAAACATCGAATACATGAAGAACCAGCTGAAGATGCTGGGTCTGGGTTATGACTGGGATCGTGAAGTCGCCACCTGCAAGCCGGATTACTACCGCTGGGAGCAGTGGTTCTTCACCAAGCTCTACGAGAAGGGTCTGGTCTACAAGAAGACCTCCTCCGTCAACTGGTGCCCGAACGACATGACCGTCCTGGCCAACGAGCAGGTGGTCGACAACTGCTGCTGGCGCTGTGACACCCCGGTGGAGCAGAAAGAGATCCCCCAGTGGTTCATCAAGATCACCGACTACGCCGAAGAGCTGCTCAACGACATCGACAATCTGGAAGGCTGGCCAGAGATGGTCAAGACCATGCAGCGCAACTGGATTGGCCGTTCCGAAGGGGTCAACATCAGCTTCAATATCGAGGGTCAGGCTGAGCAGCTGGAGGTCTACACCACCCGTCCGGACACCTTCATGGGCGTGACTTATGTCGGTATCGCTGCCGGTCACCCGCTGGCGCTGCAAGCAGCCCAGAACAATCCGGAGCTGGCCGCCTTTATCGAAGAGTGCAAGAACACCAAGGTAGCCGAAGCAGAACTGGCCACCATGGAGAAGAAGGGCATGGCCACCGGCCTCTATGCCATTCACCCACTGGATGGCCGCAAGGTGCCGGTCTGGGTCGCCAACTTCGTGCTGATGAACTACGGCACCGGCGCCGTCATGGCAGTACCAGCCCACGATCAGCGTGACTTCGAATTCGCCACCAAATATGGCCTCGACATCAAGGCGGTGATCAAGCCAGTTGATGGCGACGTCGACGTGAGCGAAGCCGCTTATACCGAGAAGGGCGTGCTGTTCAACTCCGGCGAGTTTGACGGTCTCGACTTCCAGGGCGCCTTCGATGCCATCGCCAGCAAGCTGGAAGGGCTCGGCAAGGGCAAGCGCACCGTCAACTACCGTCTGCGTGACTGGGGTGTCTCCCGTCAGCGTTACTGGGGCGCCCCCATCCCGATGCTGACCCTGGCTGACGGTACCGTAGTGCCGACACCGGAAGATCAGCTGCCGGTACTGTTGCCGGAAGATGTAGTGATGGATGGTATCCAGAGCCCGATCAAGGCCGACGCCGAGTGGGCCAAGACCACTTACAACGGTCAGGAAGCGTTCCGCGAGACCGATACCTTCGACACCTTTATGGAGTCCTCCTGGTACTACGCGCGCTACTGCTCCCCGGACTACGACAAGGGCATGCTGGATCCGGCTGCTGCCAACCACTGGCTGCCGGTGGATCAGTACATCGGCGGTATCGAACACGCCTGTATGCACCTGCTCTACGCCCGCTTCT
This sequence comes from Aeromonas sp. 604282, assembly GCF_049170575.1. Classification (NCBI taxonomy): domain Bacteria; kingdom Pseudomonadati; phylum Pseudomonadota; class Gammaproteobacteria; order Aeromonadales; family Aeromonadaceae; genus Aeromonas; species Aeromonas sp. 604282. The sequence continues at coordinate 163,913 of NZ_JAAKMV010000004.1, forward strand.
TCCACAAGCTGCTGCGTGACGCGGGTCTGGTCAACAGCGACGAGCCGTTCAAGCGCCTGCTCTGCCAGGGCATGGTGCTGGCTGACGCCTTCTACTACAAAGACGAGAAGGGCGGCAACGTCTGGGTCAGCCCGACCGACGTCAAGGTAGAGCGTGACGAGAAGGGTCGCATCACCAAGGCCATCGACAACGAAGGCCGTGAGGTAATGCACTCCGGTATGACCAAGATGTCCAAGTCCAAGAACAACGGCATCGACCCGCAGCTGATGGTCGAGCGTTACGGCGCCGATACCGTCCGTCTGTTCATGATGTTCGCCTCTCCGGCCGAGATGACCCTGGAGTGGTCCGACTCCGGCGTAGAGGGAGCCCAGCGCTTCCTGCGTCGCCTGTGGCGCGTCACCTTCGAACACGTCTCCGGTGGCACCGTTGCCGCACTGGATGTAGCGGCTCTCACCAACGAGCAGAAAGCGGTACGCCGTGAACTGCACAAGACCATCGCCAAGGTAAGCGATGACGTGGGTCGCCGTCAGACCTTCAACACCGCCATCGCCGCCATCATGGAACTGATGAACAATCTCTCCAAGCTGGGCAACGACGAGCAGGACCGCGCCCTGATGCAGGAAGCGCTGGAAGCTGTGGTAGTCATGCTCTACCCCATCACTCCGCACATCGGCTTCGAGCTGTGGAAGATGCTGGGCAAGGGCGACGACATCGATCACGCAGCCTGGCCGGTGGCCGATGAAGCGGCCATGGTCGAGACCGAGAAGCTGGTGGTGGTACAGATCAACGGCAAGATGCGCGGCAAGCTGACCGTGCCGGCCGAGATCAGCCAGGCCGACGTCGAGAAGCTGGCAATGGCCGATGCCTCCGTACAGAAGTTCACCGACGGGCTGACCGTGCGCAAGGTGATCTATGTACCTGGCAAGCTGCTCAACATTGTCGCTAACTAATTGGCTGCCAGCTGATCATTGTCAATCTGTGACAGCAAACGGATGATAACGGCGGGCCCTGCGCCCGCCGCTTTCCCTTAATGCAAAGAGGATTTTCTATGGGCACCATCTTCACCCGCTGGATGGCCATCGTGCTGGCGGGTCTGCTGATGCAAGGCTGCGGCTTTCACATGCGCGGCACCGGCATCCCGGCCGAGCTGATGACCATGAAGGTCGTGGGCGACAACAAGAGCGACTTCTACCGGCTGGTGACCACCCGCCTGAAGGCCTCTGGCGTAACCCTGGCTGACAAGGAGGGCATTCCCGTGCTCACTCTGGGCATCATTCGCAGCTCCAGCCAGGTCGCCTCGGTCAACGCGCTGGGGACGGACACCGAATATGTGCTGGGCTTCACGACCCAGTTCACCATCTCGGCCCCGGGCAAGCCGACCCAGGTCTTCCCCATCAACTTCAACCGCAGCTTCCTCAACAAGCCGGATGCAGCTCTCGCCTCCTCTCGTGAACAGGAGCAGCTCAATCGCGAGATGCAGGAGCAGGCGGCCAATCAGGTGATCCGGCAGTTGAGCCAGGTCAGCTTCTGATGCGAGTATTTTGATGAGAGTCTACCCGGAACAATTTGGTGACCACCTCAAAGCAGGGCTTCGGCCCTGCTATCTCGTTTTTGGCGACGAGCCTCTGTTACGGCTGGAAGCCATCGACGCCATCCGTCAGATCGCCCGCAAACAGGGATTCGATGAGCGCCACACCTTTGTGGTCGAAGCCGGTCTGGACTGGAATCAGGTCTATGACGCCTGTCAGGCCATGAGCCTCTTCTCAGCCCGCCAGATCATCGAGCTGGAGCTGCCCGCCAAGGTCGACAAGGATCTGGCCGCCCGTATCAGCGAAATCGGCAAGCAGCTCCATCCAGACCTGCTGCTGGTGCTGAGCGGCGGTCGCCTCAACCAGACCCAGATGAAGGCAGCCTGGTTCGATAAGCTCTACCAGATTGGCACCTATGTGCCGGTCAACCATCCGGAACCCAAATTCTTCCCGCGCTGGATGAGCGCCCGTTTTGCGCGTTTTGGCCTCAAGGCGCTGCCGGATGCCATCAACTTCATGTGCCACTCCTACGAGGGCAACCTGCTGGCGGCGAGTCAGGAGATCGAGAAGCTGACCCTGCTCTCGCCGCCACAGCCCATCAGCGTTACCTATCTGCAGGAAACCATCATCCGTCACGCCCACTTCACCCCGTTCCAGCTGGTCGATACCCTGCTGGAGGGGAAGGTGAACCGGGCCCAGCGGATCCTGGCCGCCCTGCGGGCAGAAGGCACCGAGCCGGGGATGCTGGCATGGACCCTCTGCCGCGAGCTGGAGCAGCTGACAGAACTGTCGCTGGCGATGCGCAACGGCCAGCCGCTGGGGGAGCACTTCAGCCGCTTGCGCATCTGGCAAAGCCGCCAGCAACTCATTCAACAGGCGCTGACTCGCCTCCCCTTCGCCAAGCTGCAGCAACTGTGGCTGCTGATGGCCCAGCTGGATGACGCCCAGCGCCGCTTTGATACCGAGCAAGCCTGGCTGATGCTGCAGACCATCGCCCTTGGCTTTCGTGATGGCACCCCACTGCCGCTGGTCATGGAGAGCAGCCCATGCTGAAGCGTTCTGGCAGCTCGCTGCAGGCACCTGTCGGCTTGCTTGGCGGTACCTTCGACCCCGTTCATATCGGCCATCTGCGCCCCGCCATCGAGGCCCGCGATGCCATTGGTCTGGCCGAAGTGCGGCTGATCCCGAACCATATCCCGCCCCACCGCGCCAACCCGTTCTGCTCCAGCGAACAGCGCCTCGCCATGGTCAAACTGGCGGCGGCGGAGAACCACCACTTTGTGGTGGATGAGCGGGAGCTGCGACGGGACAAGCCCTCTTACACCATCGATACCCTGATCGAGCTGCGTCAGGAGCTGCCCGATACGCCGCTATGTTTTCTGATGGGGATGGATTCCCTGCTGAGCCTGCCAGGCTGGCACCGCTGGCAGGAGCTGCTCGACTATGCCCATCTGGTGGTGAGCACCCGCCCCGGCTGGCAACCCGATTATCCGGCCGAGGTGGCGCAGCTGCTAGCCAGTCATCAGGTCAAAGAGGTCGAAGCCCTGCGTCGGCAACGGGCTGGCTATATCTGGCTGGCCAGCAACCAGCCCATTGAATTGTCTGCCACCTGGCTGCGCCAACTGCTGGCGGCGGGAGAAGATCCCCGCTACCTCTTGCCCGAGCCGGTTGCGCACTATATTGATCAACAGGGGCTCTACCGCGCCATTTGCCGGTAAGACTTCCCGGCGGCTCCGTTCCGATAGGAAACGGGAGTGACCATGATATAATCCGCCGCCCTGACGCAAACGCTGCGCGCCGGAATACAGGAGAGACTCATTGCAAGGCCAAGAATTGCATGCCTTTATCATCGACAAGATCGATGACATGAAAGGCCGCGACATCATCACCCTCGATGTACGCGGCAAATCCAGCATTACTGACACCATGATCATCTGTTCCGGCAACTCCAGTCGTCACGTCAGCGCCATTGCCCACCATCTGGCCAGCGAGGCCCGCCACGCGGGTCTGGATCTACTGAGCGTGGAAGGGCAACTGAGCGGTGAATGGGTGCTGGTAGATATGGGCTCGGTGATCGTGCATGTGATGCAGGATGAACACCGTGACTTCTACCAACTGGAAAAGCTGTGGAGCGGTGCCGCTCAAATGAATACGCAATAAGAGCACAAGTGTAACGACCATGAAGATCCAGTTGATTGCGGTGGGCACCAAGATGCCCGCCTGGGTAGAGCATGGCTTCGAAGAGTATCGTCGCCGCTTCCCCAAAGATATGCCGTTCGAGCTGGTGGAGATTGGCGCCGGCAAACGGGGCAAAAATGCCGATATTCCCCGCATTCTGCAAAAAGAGGGGGAGGCCATGCTGACGGCAGCGGGGCGCTCGCGCATCGTCACTCTCGATATTCCGGGCAAGCCCTGGACCACGGAGCAGTTGGCTACCCAGCTGGAGGCGTGGAAACTCGATGGCCGCGATGTCGCGCTGCTGGTAGGCGGGCCGGAAGGCTTGTCCCCCGAGTGCAAGGCTGCAGCCGAACAGAGCTGGTCACTGTCACCGCTCACCCTGCCCCATCCGCTGGTGCGGGTGCTGGTGGCAGAGAGCCTCTACCGTGCCTGGAGCATAACGACCAATCACCCTTATCACAGAGAGTGAACCATGCCGCTCCTGCTGTTATTGCCCCCCACAAACCCGAGGTAAAGGCATGCTGAAACAACGCATCGAGATGCGCGATCACAGTGCCGAGGGCAATCTGTTCTTCCGGCGCACCCTGGTAGCCTACATCGGCATCGTCGTGCTGATGCTGGTGCTGCTGGGCAATCTCTATTATCTGCAGGTCGAGTCCTACGACACCTACCAGACGCGTTCCAACTCCAACCGCATCCGGGTAGTGCCGGTGGCGCCACCCCGGGGTCTCATCTACGACACCAACGGCGTGCTGCTGGCGGAGAACCGCCCTGTCTACAGTCTGGAAATCGTCCCGGAAGAGACCAGGGATCTTGAAAAAACTGCCGACCAGCTGATCGCCCTGCTGGGGCTGCCGGAAGGCACCAAAGAGAAGTTTCTGACCGAAGTAAAACGCCAGCGTCGCTTCAAGCCGGTCCCTCTCTACGAAAAGCTGACCGAATATCAGGTGGCGCTCTTCTCGGTCAACCAGCACAACTATCCGGGTGCCAGCATCGAGGCCTACCTCAAGCGCTACTACCCGTTTGGCGACACCCTGACCCATGCGCTGGGTTATGTGGCCAAGATCAATACCCGCGACGTGGAACGTCTCGAAAAAGAGGACAAACTCGCCAACTATGCCGCCACCAAGGATATCGGCAAGCAGGGGGTGGAGAAGTATTACGAGGATGAGCTGCACGGGGTGGCGGGTTATCAGGAGGTCGAGGTCAACAACCGCGGCCGGATTGTCCGCACCCTCAAGTTCCAGCCTCCGGTTCCGGGCAAGGATATCTACCTCAATATCGACGTCCGGATGCAGCTCAAGGCCCAGCAACTGCTGGCTGGCCAGCGCGGTGCCATCGTGATGATGGACCCGAAAACCGGCGCCATCCTGGCCCTGGAGTCGAGCCCCAGCTACGACCCCAACCTGTTCGTGACAGGCATATCCAGCGCCAACTACTCGGCACTGCTCAACGATCCGGCACGGCCGCTGGTGAACCGTACCACTCAGGGGATCTATGCCCCCGCCTCCACCGTCAAACCCATGATGTCCATCATGGGTCTCAACGAGGGGGCCATCACCCCGGGCTACCGCTATTTCGGCGGCCCGAGCTTCTCCATTCCCGGTACCACCAAGAAGTTTCGCGACTGGCGCCGCTGGGGTCATGGCTGGCTCGATGTCTATCGCGCCATCGAGGTCTCGGCAGATACCTACTTCTACGATCTCGCCTATCGGGTCGGCATCGACAAGATCCACAGCTACATGACCAAGTTTGGCTTCGGTCAGTACACCGGGGTCGATCTCTATGAAGAGACCAAGGGCGTCATGCCGTCCCGTGACTGGAAGATGGCCCGCTGGCGCCAGCCCTGGTATCAGGGTGACACCATCTCTGTCGGTATCGGTCAGGGCTACTGGAGCGCGACACCGCTCCAGCTGGCCAAGGCGATCAGTATCCTGACCCAAAACGGCCACGACGTCACCCCGCACCTGCTCAAGAGCACCGCTTCCCAGGCGGGGGTGGTCGATGCCCCTATCAACCCCAATATCGCCCTCAAGCTCAAGAACGACAGCTTCTGGAAAGTGGCGCAGGATGGGATGTGGCGAGTCAACCATGGCAGTGAAGGCAGTGGCCGTCACTCGTTTGCCAAGGCGCCTTACTCCTCAGGCGGTAAATCGGGCACAGCCCAGGTAGTCGGTTTGAAGGAAAATCAGGTTTACAACATCAAGACTGTCAAGGCGGAGCATCGCGATAACGCTTTGTTCGTTGCTTATGCCCCCTTCGAGGCACCCAAAGCGGTGGTAGCTCTGGTACTGGAAAACTCCATCGGAGGTGGCGGTGGTCGAGCTGCATCGCCCATTGCACGCCAGATGCTGGATGCCTATCTGCTGCCCCCTGATCCGCAACTGCCACCGGCACCGGAAAAGCCGTCCCAACCGAGTGAGGTCGCTCCCAATGAGTAATTCTGCCCGCCAGCAGAGCATCTGGTACAAGCTGCATATCGACTTGCCCCTGCTGCTCGGTCTGCTGGCCGTGATGACCCTCTCCATGGTGGTGCTCTACTCCGCCTCCGGTCAGGATATGGACTCCATCGTGCGCCAGCTGGTGCGCGGCGGCCTCGCCTTTGCCCTGATGATCGGCCTGGCCCAGCTGCCCCCCTCCCTCTACGCCCGCTGGTCGGTGCCGCTGTTCGCCGTGGTGGTGCTGATGCTGATTGCTGTGGACGTGTTCGGCCACATCGGCAAGGGGGCCCAGCGCTGGCTCGATCTGGGCTTTATGAAGTTCCAGCCCTCCGAGGTGATGAAGCTCTCCATGCCGATCATGGTGGCTGCTTGGCTCAGTCGCCACTCGCTGCCACCCAAGTTCAGCCATGTGGTGATCGCCCTCATCATGGTGCTGCTGCCCACCCTGCTGATCGCCGCCCAGCCTGACCTTGGCACCTCCATTCTGGTGGCCGCCTCCGGCTTCTTCGTCATCTTCCTGGCGGGGCTCAGCTGGTGGCTGATCGGCTTGGCGGTCCTGCTGATGCTGGCCTTTATGCCGGTGCTCTGGTTCTTCCTGATGCACGACTACCAGCGCCAGCGGGTGCTGATGCTGCTCGACCCGGAGAAAGACCCGCTCGGCCGAGGCTACCACATCATCCAGTCCAAGATTGCTATCGGCTCCGGCGGCGTCTTTGGCAAGGGGTGGCTGCAAGGGACCCAGTCCCAGCTGGAGTTCCTGCCCGAGCGCCATACCGACTTCATCTTCGCAGTATTCAGCGAGGAGTTCGGTCTGGTAGGGGTTGCCCTGCTGCTGGTGCTCTACCTCTACGTCATCAGCCGCTGCCTGTTTATCTCGATGCAGGCCCAGAACAGCTTCGAGCGACTGCTGGGCGGCGCCATCACCCTCACCTTCTTCGTCTATGTGTTCGTCAACATGGGCATGGTGAGTGGCATCCTGCCGGTGGTGGGGGTTCCCCTGCCGCTGGTGAGCTATGGCGGCACCTCCATGGTGACCCTGATGGCCGGCTTTGGCATACTGATGTCCATCCAGACTCATAGAAGGCTGCTGGCATGATGAGATGGATCTATTTGCCGGCGGTGGGTGTTCCCCTGCTGCTGAAGATCGATGGCTGCACCTCCATGGTGACCTTGATGGCCGGATTCGGTATCCTGATGTCAATTCAGACTCATAGAGGGCTGCTTGCCTGATGAAACGGGTTGGATTGTTGCTCTCTCTCGCCGCCTCGATGGCAACCGCTGCCGTGGCGCCGGATCGCTTGGCCCTGCTCGCCGAACAGCAGCAAGTGCCGCTGGCGGAGCTGCAGGCTGCCGTCGCCCGCGCTCAGTTACGGCAGGAGGTGCTCGACACCATCAGCAAGCCGTGGGAGGCCAAACCCTGGCATCGCTACCGGCCGCTGTTTGTTACCCCGGATCGCATCCGTGACGGCCAGCAGTTCTGGCAGCAACATGCCGAGACGCTGGCCCGCGCGGAACAGCTCTATCGGGTGCCGGCCTCGCTCATCGTGGCCATCATAGGGATCGAGACCTTCTACGGTCGCCAGATGGGCCGTCATCCGGTGCTCGATAGCCTCTACACCCTGGGGTTCCACTACCCGGAGCGCAGCGACTTCTTTGCCAAGGAGTTTGCCCAGCTGGTGTTGCTGGCAAGGGAAGAGGGGTGGTCGCTGGAGCACCTCAAGGGCTCCTATGCTGGCGCCATGGGGATGGGGCAGTTCATGCCCTCCAGCTACCGCCACTACGCCGTCGATTTTGACGGGGATGGCAAGCGGGATCTGTTTGCCAACCCGGTCGATGCCATCGGCAGCGTGGCCAACTATTTAGCCAGCCACCAGTGGCGCTGGGGCGAATCCGTGGTGGAACCTGCCCAGATCGGGCTGATGGCGGTCGAACCTTTGCTGAGATCTGAGCCCGAGCTCACACAACAGTGGTCAGAACTGGCGGCGGCAGGGATTGAGCTCGCCACGCCGCTGGCCCCGCAGACGCCGGTCAAGTTGCTGGCGCTTGCCCAAGCCGATGGACCGGAATACTGGGTCGCACGGCATAACTTTTACGTGATCACCCGCTACAATCGCAGCCCACTCTACGCGATGGCGGTGTATCAACTTAGCCAAGCCATTCAGGAAGCGTATGCATCTTCGTCACAAACTCCTCCCGCTCAGTCTGAGCTTGTTGCTGGCCGCCTGTAGCAGCCAGCCGGAACAGAGCGCCCCTGTCGAGCCGCCTGCACCGGTCAGCAAGCCACCCGTTATCGAGATCCCGCAAGCCACCGGCGCCATCCCACGCCCGGAGCCCCTGAGCGCGAGCGGCAACCGGGACTACTGGATTGGCAAACAGAAAAACGAGGTGTGGCGCGATATCAAGCACTATAGCGAAGAGGGCTCCGCCAGCTGGCTGTCACCGGATCTGGATGGCCAGAAGACCGCCAACGGCGATGTGCTGGACAGCAAGCTGTTCAGCGCCGCCCATCGCAACCTGCCCATCCCGAGCTATGTGCGGGTCACCAATCTGGACAACGGGCTGGAGACCATAGTGCGGGTCAACGATCGCGGCCCTTTCAACAGCCCTCACCTGATCGACCTCTCCTATGCGGCAGCCAAGCAGCTGGAGATGGTCGATAGCGGCACAGCTCGCGTTCGACTGGAGCTGATCAACGACACCCCGGACCAGATGGTGATCATGGAACCGATGAAGCCCATCGAGATGACCCCGACCACCCCGCCAGCAACGGCATCCAACACAGTGGCGCAAGATGGCTTCCTGGGTGAACCGACCGCACTGGCGATGGCCACTCCCGCTGCTGCCCCTGCTCCCGTCAAGGCGCCAGCGGCCAAGCCTGCCAAAGCGGCACCTGTCAAGCAGGCTCCGGCCAAGGCTGCAGCGCCCGCCAGCAGCGGTGATGGCAAGATGATCCAGGTACTGGCCAGCGGCTCCCGGGATCGGGCCGAGGCGATGGGCAAGGTGATGACCCAGCGCCATGGTGTGCCCTACCGGATTGAAGCCCATGGCGCCATCTTCCGGGTCTTGATCGGCCCGGTGGAGGCGGATAAACAAGCCGCACTGCTGGAAAAAGTACGGCAAGGGGGACTGGAACAGGCCTTTATCGTGCCCTGATCCCTCCTCTGACAGCGGCGGTGACCAATCTCCTGGCCCCGCCATCACGTCGCTTTATGGCGTGATGGCAGGGATTGATGGATAAAAAACCAGTCATGATCGCCATGTCGGACTATAACCTGCGGGCGCATCTGGTATAGTTAGGCCCGCATTTTATCCCCATCTGGCTCGCAGGAATTTCAAGATGTCCAAATTTGCCCGTTCAGTTCTTCTGGCCTCACTGATCAGCGTAACCGCTCAGGCCAATACGCCGGTGCCGACACCCACGCCGAACGCCAACCCAGTGGTGGTTCCCGCCGCGCCGGAGATCTCCGCCAAGGCCCATATCCTGATCGACTACTACTCCGGTCAGGTGCTGGCCGAGCAGAACGCCGACGAGCGTCTGCCCCCTGCCAGCCTGACCAAGATGATGACCTCCTACATCGTTGGCGACGAGCTGCACAAGGGGAACATCAAGGGCACCGACATGGTGACCATCAGCCAGAACGCCTGGTCCAAGAACTACTCAGACTCCTCCAAGATGTTTATCGAGGTGGGCAAGCAGGTCTCTGTCGATGACCTGAACAAGGGCATCATCATCCAGTCCGGCAACGATGCCTGCGTCGCCATGGCCGAACATCTGGCCGGCAGTACCGACTCCTTCGCCAGCCTGATGAATGCCTGGGCCGCCAAGCTCGGCATGAAGGACACCCAGTTCAAGAACCCCCACGGTCTGGATGAAGAGGGTCACTACAGTACAGCCCGTGATATGGCCCGCCTGGGTCAGGCACTGATCCATGATCAGCCGGAGGAGTACAAGATCTACTCCCAGAAATCCTTCGTCTTCAACGGTATCACCCAGCACAACCGCAACCGCCTGCTGTGGGATCAATCCCTGCAAGTGGATGGCATCAAGACCGGCCACGTCAGCCAGGTCGGCTATAACCTGGTCTCCTCTGCCACCAACAACGAAGGCATGCGCCTGATCGCCGTGGTACTGGGCGCCAGCAGCGAAGCCTCCCGCGCCGCCGAGAGCAAGAAACTGCTCACCTACGGCTTCCGCTTCTTCCAGAGCCTGACTCCATACAAGGCAGGCACCGAGCTGGTCACCCAGAAGATCTGGATGGGCGACAAGTCTGAAGTGAAACTGGGCGTCGACAAAGATGTCTCCGTGCTGGTCACTCGCGGTCAGGGCAACAACCTCAAGGCAGACTTCCAGCTCGACAGCGAGCTGAAAGCCCCGTTGGCCAAGGGTCAGCGCGTTGGTACCGTGTTCCTGAAGCAGGGTGACAAAGAGATCAAGCAGGTACCACTGGTCGCCCTGGAAGAGGTGCAAGAAGGTGGCTTGATGAGCCGTCTGTGGGACTACCTGGTACTGCTGGTCACCAGCTGGTTCAAGTAATCCGACGCACAATCCTCACCGAACAGCGGCGCCAACAGGCGCCGCTGCTGTCTGCGCCGGGCAAAGGCAGTGAATAACCCTGTAAACTGCAGGTTCCGCCTTACCCTGATTTGTGGTAAAAAGCAGCACTTCCATCCTTGTCTGACCGCTCCCGGCCTTGATCCCGGAGTGTACGGCGCCCATATAGGGTTTAGCCGCACCCATGCAGACTTGAAATGGCGGCCTCCACGGGCCATCGGCCACTAGCCATCCAAGATGAAGTCATCATGCTGATGACGAAAAAGGTGAGTAAATGAATACCAAGTTTGATGAACTGCTGGAGTTTCCCTGCAAATTCCCGTTCAAGGTACTCGGCATCGCGGATCCTGCGTTGCCGGATATGGTGGTTGAAGTGCTGCAGCAGCACGCCCCCGGCACCTACAGCCCGACCGTCCAGCCCAGCTCCAAGGGCAACTATCACTCGGTTCGCGTGACCGTGACTGCCCAGAGCAAAGAGCACATCGAAGCGATGTACACTGCGCTGGGCAAGATCGAGCTGGTGAAATACGTACTGTAATTTCTCTCTCGCCCCGTTCTGCGGGGCGACTGTTTTTGGCCGCAGCACGCCACGAGGACACCATGTCATCCCAGATCCCCGCTCAGCACAGCCTGATAGTCAGGCAGCTGGGTCGCCGCCCCTACCAGCCGGTATGGGACGCCATGAAAGCCTTCACCGACAACCGCACCAGCGACACCCCGGACGAGTTCTGGGTGGTCGAACATGACCCCGTCTACACCCAGGGCCAGGCCGGCAAGGCCGAACACCTGCTCAATCCGGGCAATATCCCGGTGGTGCAGAGCGATCGCGGCGGTCAGGTGACCTATCACGGCCCGGGCCAGCTGGTGCTCTACGTACTGGTGGATGTGCGCCGCTGCAAATTCTCGGTGCGCGAGCTGGTGACCGCGCTGGAGACAGCCATCATAAACACCCTCGCCAAAAGCGATATCCAGGCTTATGCCAAGGCCGATGCTCCCGGGGTCTATGTGAAAAATGACCTTGGCATGGAGGCAAAACTGGCCTCGCTGGGTCTGCGCATCCGCAAGGGGTGCTCGTTCCACGGGCTGGCCCTCAATATCAACATGGACATGACCCCTTTCCTGCACATCAATCCGTGCGGCTATGCGGGCATGGCCATGACCCAGACCAGCGCCCTGGGCGGCCCGCAAAGCGTGGCCGAGGCGCAATCCATTCTGGTGGCCGAACTGGCCCGCCTGATTGGCTATCAAACAATAACAAACACCGAGAGTGAATCATGAGCAAACCCGTTCGTATGGAGCCGGGCGTCAAGCTGCGCGATGGCGACAAGATGGCCCTGATCCCGGTGAAATTCATGCCGGATCCCAACGAAGAACTCCTTCGCAAGCCGGACTGGATGCGGATCAAGCTGCCCCCCTCCAGCCAGAAGATCGAACACATCAAGAGCACCTTGCGCAAGAACAAGCTGCACTCGGTGTGTGAAGAGGCCTCCTGCCCCAACCTGGCGGAGTGTTTCAACCACGGCACCGCCACCTTCATGATCATGGGCGCCATCTGCACCCGTCGCTGCCCCTTCTGCGACGTGGCCCACGGCCGCCCGCTGGCGCTCGATCCGGAAGAGCCGAAGAAGCTGGCGCTGACCATCAAGGAGATGAACCTCAAGTATGTGGTGATCACCTCGGTGGACCGCGACGATCTGCGCGACGGCGGTGCCCAGCACTTCGCCGACTGCATCCGCGAGATCCGCGAGCACAGCCCGCAGACCCGCATCGAGATCCTGACTCCGGATTTCCGTGGCCGGATGGAGCAGGCGCTGGAGGTGTTCCGCGAGACCCCGCCAGACGTCTTCAACCACAACCTGGAAACCGCGCCGCGCATGTATCGCGTCGCCCGCCCGGGCGCCGACTACAAGTGGTCGCTGGAGCTGCTGCGCCGCATCAAGGAGATGCACCCTCACGTGCCGACCAAGTCCGGCCTGATGATGGGCCTTGGCGAGACCAACGAAGAGATCGTCGAGGTGCTCAAGGATCTGCGCGCCCACGGCGTCAACATGCTGACCTTGGGTCAGTATCTGCAGCCGAGCCGCCACCACCTGCCGGTCAAGCGCTACGTGCCGCCAGCAGAGTTTGACGAGCTGAAAGATGTCGCCATGGAGCTGGGCTTTACCCACGCCGCCTGCGGTCCTTTCGTGCGCTCCTCCTATCACGCGGATCTGCAAGCCAAGGGCGAAGAGGTCAAGTAACCTCGCACGATAGAGCGGCCAGTAACCGCCACCCTCGCAATGAAAAAGAGCGCCTATTGGCGCTCTTTTTGTTGGTATCACTGACCGTCGCGGCTTGATCTACTTCAGTAGCCGTGGTCGAAGATCCCCTGTTGATGCCAGCGTTGCAGCTGGGCCAGCACCCGGGTCTCTCGCGCCGTCCACTGGGGACAGGGCCCCGCCAGCTGGGTCTTGTTGGTCTGCAGCGCTTCGTCGAGGCCAAACCAGCCGGGCACGAAGCCAAGGCGGATCTCGTAGGGCTGTGGCTGTGGCTCCACCAGTTGATCACCAATCCGGCACAAGTAGTAGAGCGAGCGGATGCAGTAGGCATCGAACCCCGGCTCGCGGGCGGCGCGGTATTCCCGGGTCTCGCCAAGCAGGGTCCCTACTTCCAGCAACTCGGCACCGCACTCCTCCTTCAGCTCGCGGGCCAGCGCCACATGGTGGTTTTCCCCCGCTTCAACGCCGCCGCCAGGAAACATCAGATCACCGTTGACCCGGGAGTGGACCAGCAGCAACTCGTCGCCACGGAGTACTACGGCACGTACCGTAAGGCGTTCCAGGGTATGGCCATCGGTGATCACCTCGCCATGGACAAACGAGAGGGAAAAAGGTGCGGGCCAGCAGCTGGCCGGGGAGAACATCGTCATCACTGCCTCAGGGCCGGTAGTTGCCATGCTTGAGCTGCTCGACAATTTCGGCAGCCCGCACATCGTAGCCATCCTGATCTGTTTTGCTCAGGGTGTGATAAATACCAAAACGCCTGGCAGAGACCTCTGGCGCATCCTGAAAAGACTCACTCACCTTGCCCCACAGATAGGCCAGCCCGTACTGCTTCTGGCCCATATAGAGGGTGCTGAGGGAGGTGAGCAGGCGGCTGTTTATCTTGTCACCTTCCCGATAGAGGGAGAGACCGTGATGCATGATGGAAATAGCTTTCTCGGGGTCGCTCTTGGCGTAGGCTCCGCCAAGGGCCAGCTGAAGTTCCGGTTCGTCGAGCACCTTGTTACCTTCCAGCGCCATAAACTGCTGACGGGCCAGCTCGTTGGTGTTGTTGGTCCAGTGCCAGAGCAGCAAGTAGGGATCCTGCGAGTTGCGGGTGGCCACATCGAGCTGGGCCAGCTGTTCGCCAGCCGCCAGCATCCCCTCCACCCGTGGGCTCTTCTGCTCACGGGCATTCTTATACTCGATGTTGGTAGAGCGCTCGGCACACTTAAGATAGCGCTCAAGGTTGCGCATCAGCTCGTACTTGCGCCGATCCGTTCCCTCCTCCTTGAGATAGAAGCGGCTGCGGATCACATCGGTACGCTCGTAGCGACACCAGCCATCGTCCACCAGATCCTGACAGAGCTCGGCATGGTTGCTGCAGATATTGTGGATCCGATCGTCATTGCAGCCAGCTACGGCAAGGCCGACTGAAAGCATGATGAAGGTCTGTCGCAGGGGGAAATTGGCCATGATTCACATCTTGTTGGTAACGCGGGTTGGTAACAACTGAAGCCTCTGTCGGCCACCACCGGCTAGCAAACCGGTTACATATCCATTACAATGCGCGCGCCATATAAGGCCGCGATTGCAGAATAATATAACGAAATATAGACCCCTACACTGATCTGCATTCGACGAATTTTCTATTTACACCAACAACGTGAAATAAAGGATCTGGTCAATGACCCACGAGCACTACTTGCAAGCGTGGCAGGAGAGCCAGGAGCTCGCCGAAGCCATGCAACCCTTGATTGGTCGCCTCTACCGACAACAAGGGGTCGAGATCACCCTCTACGGCCGCCCGCTGCAAAACGCCTCCACCATCGATATCCTAAAGGCCCACCGGGTCGTCCGCCGCCACCAGGGCGCTCCCCTTCCAATCCAGCAAAGCTTCCCCCTGCTTCAGGCCATCGTTGCCCTCAAACCCACCGCTGCCGAGGTAGACCTTGGCAAGCTGGCAGTCGGCTACTGGCAGGATCATCAGGATGAGGCGGGGATCGAGGACTATCTGCAAGCGCGACTGGCACCTGCCCTTGGCCGCAGCCAGATGCCGCAGCCGACCGACGTGGTGCTCTACGGCTTTGGCCGTATCGGTCGCCTGCTGGCCCGCCTGCTGATCGAGCGTACCGGCGCCGCCAATCCGCTGCGCCTGCGCGCCATCGTGGTGCGTGGCGGTCGCGACGGGGATCTGGAGAAACGTGCCAGCCTGCTGCGCCGCGACTCGGTGCACGGTCCCTTCAACGGCTCCATCGAGGTGGATGTGGAGCGCAGCGCCATCATCGCCAACGGCACCTTCATTCAGGTGATCTACGCCAATAGCCCGGCCGACATCGACTACACCGCCTACGGCATTCACGATGCGCTGATCGTCGACAACACCGGCGTCTGGCGTGACGAAGCAGGCCTCTCCGAGCACCTGAAAGCGCGCGGTGCCGGCAAGGTGCTGCTGACAGCTCCCGGCAAGGGGGAGATGAAAAACGTGGTGTTCGGGGTCAACCATGAGGTGATAGGCCCGGGTGACAGGATCATCTCCTCCGCCTCCTGCACCACCAACGCTATCACCCCGGTGCTCAAGGTGATGCAGGACAAGTACGGCATCCGCCACGGCCACGTGGAGACGGTCCACTCCTACACCAACGATCAGAACCTCATCGACAACTACCACAAAGGCGAGCGCCGCGGTCGCAGCGCGGCCCTCAATATGGTGATGACCAGCACCGGCGCCGCCAAGGCGGTGGCCAAGGCGCTGCCCGAACTCAAGGGCAAGCTGACCGGCAACGCCATCCGGGTACCGACTCCCAACGTGTCGCTGGCCATCATCAATCTGTCGCTGGAGCAAGCCACCGATCGGGAGAGCCTCAACGCTTATCTGCAGCAGATGGCGCTAAGCTCGGCCCTCCATCGCCAGATCGACTTCAGTGCCAGCACCGAGCTGGTCTCCTCCGACATGGTGGGTTCCCGTTATGCGGGCATCGTCGACTCCCAGGCGACCATCGCCGAGGGGGATCACTGCGTGCTCTACGTATGGTATGACAACGAGTTCGGGTACAGTTGTCAGGTAGTGCGGGTGATGGAACAGATGGCTGGCGTAGTCCGCCAGGATCTGCCTGCATAGCCCGTCAGGATCTGCCCGTCAGATCCCGCAGCTTATAGCTCAATAGTTCAAGGAGAGGCCGGATGTCGTTTCAACAGGGTGAGTTTTTGCAAGCAATCAGGCAGATGCCACAAGAGGTGTACGAGCGGCTCAAAACCGCAGTCGAGCTGGGCAAGTGGCCCGATGGCAAGCCCCTCACCGACGAGCAGAAGGCCACCTCCCTGCAAGCCGTGATAGCCTGGCAGGCGATGCATCTCGACAATCCGGAGCACATGAATATCGGTCGTGATGGCGAGATCGTGATGAAGAGCAAGAGCGAGCTCAAGCGTCAGTATCGCGATGAGGAAGAGATAGTGCGGGTCGACCTTAACCATTGAACCTGACCCGGTAGGCCGCTCGCAGCGGCCACAACAGAGAGGGGAGCCATAATGGCTCCCCTCTTTTTCCACTCTCCCCATGGTGGGGAGGTCAGAAGCTGTTCACGACCTGTAGCGAGAAGACGTCAGCAAGGTGAAGAGCAGCGCAGGAAGCGGAGCGTATAGATATACGTGAGCCTCTGGTTCACAAACACGCGAGCAGCACATGAGCCTTGATCGCGGCTTCGCAGTAAGATCGTGGACAGTTTCTCAGGGAGTCAGCTCCCCACGCAGGGACTGCTGCATCAACTCGCGAATGCGGTGGGAAGGCAAGTTCTGGCTCAGCAGGAAGTGCAGCTTGGTGAGCGCCGCTTCGGCGGTCATATCAAAGCCCGAGATAACCCCGGCCCGCGACAGGGCGTTGCCGGTAGCATACCCCCCCATATTGACCTTGCCGTGCAGGCACTGGCTCAAGTTGACGATGATGACGCCGCGGGCCGAGGCCTCGGAGAGCAGTGCCAGCATGGCCGGATTCTGCGGCGCATTGCCCACTCCGAACGACAGCAGGATCAGCGCCTTCACCGGCTGTTGCAGGATATTGGCGATCACCTCGCTGGAGATCCCCGGATAGAGGGTCACCACACCAATGGGCTGAGGGGTGATGTCGTGCAGTACCAGCGGCCGCTCGGACGGCACACCCAGTTCGCCCGCCTCCAGCGAGATGGCGATCCCGGCATTGAGCAGCGGCGGATAGTTGGGGGAGTCGAAGGCGTGGAAGCCGTCGGCGTGCACCTTCTTGCTGCGGTTGCCGCGATAGAGCTGGTTGTTAAAGAACAGCGTCACCTCGTGGATCGGGTAGTTGGCCGCAATATAGAGGGCGTTGAGCAGGTTCTGCTGACCGTCGGATCGCAGCTCGGCGAGCGGGATCTGGGAGCCGGTAATGATGACCGGTTTGTGCAGATCTTCGAGCATGAAGGAGAGCGCCGAGGCGGTGAACGACATGGTGTCGGTGCCGTGCAGGATCACAAAGCCATCGTACTTGTCGTAGTTGTCGCGAATATCTTCAGCGATACGCTGCCAGTCCGCCGGGGTCATGTCGGAAGAGTCAATGAGGGGCGCATATTCGTGGATATGGTAATCCGGCATCTCGGGGCGGTGGAACTCGGGCATCCGCGCCAGACAGTCTTCCATAAAGCCAGCCATCGGCACGTAGCCGTGCTCGGAACGCTGCATCCCAATGGTGCCGCCTGTGTAGGCGATATAGATGGACTTCTTCTTCACACCCTCTCCTCTTGATGAAGTGAACACCGCCGGCACAGGAGCCATATCGGGGTGAACCACAATGTCAACACCCGCCAGCTCCTCTGCGCGCAGCGGAAACCGGCGAATTATAGAGACTGACACCCTAAATGACAGCCGTTCCCTACCCTCTTTTTGGCTTTTTCACTCACTACCACTATGGTATTAAATTTCACAATAAGGCACCCAGGCGAACATTAATACGACAAAGTTGGCACCAAACGACGTTTTTTGCTACTATTCGCCCGATTTTTCGTAAATATCATCTGGATGCCTGAATATTTCAGGCCCGCACTGGCCCTATTTTCATGGGGCGGGGAGCACTCTCCCCTTCTTAAAGTTGGCCTATAAGCCACACTGTTTTTATCCCGGCTGAATCTGTGAGTCTTCACCAACAGAAGGCACAGCCAATCAACATGGGAGTACTGAATGATACAACTTGATTCCTACGCAACACTGGTCGCTGCCACTCTGGTATTACTGCTTGGCCGAGTGCTAGTCACTCGTGTCGGGCTGCTGCGAACCTTCAACATCCCTAAACCGGTTGCCGGTGGTCTGGTGGTCGCGCTGGTGCTACTGCTGCTACGCTCCACCCTGCAGATGGAGCTGCAATTCGATACCAGCCTGCAGACACCGCTGATGCTGGCGTTTTTTGCCTCCATTGGTCTCTCTGCCGATCTCGCCAGCCTCAAGCGCGGCGGCAAAGCGGTACTCACCTTTCTGCTGGTAGTTACCGGTCTGCTGCTGGTACAGAACAGCCTGGGCGTGGGTCTGGCGACTCTGCTTGGCCTGGATCCCCACATGGGGCTGCTGGCCGGTTCCATCACCCTCTCCGGCGGTCACGGTACCGGGGCGGCCTGGGGCGCCACCTTCACCGAGAAGTACGGTGTGCAATCCGCCGCCGAACTGGCCATCGCCTGTGCCACCTTCGGCCTGGTACTGGGGGGGTTGATCGGCGGCCCGGTGGCCCGCTATCTGGTGAAAAAGGTGCAGGTGCCCGGTGAGGAGCACAACCGGGATGGCGCACCTCAAGGCTTCGAGATGCCGGACATGGAGCGGCCCCTCACCACCTTCAGCGTCATCGAGACGCTGGCGCTGATTGCCATCAGTCTCAAGGGAGGCGAGATACTCTCCGCCTACCTGAAAGGTGGCGCTTTCGAACTACCAGTGTTCGTCTGCGTGCTGTTCGTCGGCGTACTGCTGCGCAATGTGCTGACCCTGCTGAACTGGCACGAGGTGAGCGACCGCGAGGTCTCCCTGCTCGGCAACGTCAGCCTGTCACTATTCCTCGCCATGGCCTTGATGAGTCTGCGATTGTGGGATCTGGCCAACCTGGCGCTCCCCATCTTTATCCTGCTGGCCGCCCAGACCGTAGCGATGGCACTCTACGCCATCTTCGTTACGTTCAGGGTGATGGGCAGCAACTATGATGCGGCCGTACTGGCAGCGGGCCACTGCGGCTTCGGTCTGGGAGCAACCCCGACAGCCATTGCCAATATGCAGGCCATCACCCAGCGCTTTGGTCCCTCCCATCTGGCGTTTCTGGTGGTGCCCATGGTGGGCGCCTTCTTTATCGACATCATTAACGCCATGGTGATCAAGCTATTCCTGGCACTGCCCTTCTTGTAATTCCCTGTAGTCAGACGTAAATACAAATGCGCCCACCAATCGGTGGGCGCTTTTTGTTTACTGGACTCGTCATCTTGTTTACTGGCTAAGTCTTCCGTCTGTGGCCTCTTTGCTGGGCAATGGCACCACACAGGCATGAAGGTACCAACCAAACCAACCAAACCAACCAAACCAACCAAACCAACCAAACCAACCAAACCAACCATACAGACAGGCTCCATCATATTCCGGGTAACAACAAGCCCCGCACTCGGCCGAGTGCGGGGCTTGTTGATGACTGCCTAAAACCGGACTTTACAGAATAAAGGTCGACACCTGCTGGTTCAGGTCAGTAGCTCGCCCCTTGAGGCTCTGGGCCTGATCCAGATCACGCATGGCGGCGGCGGTGATCTCGTCACTCACATCCTTGATGGCGGTGGTGTTCTGGGTGATCTCTCCGGTCACCTGGGTCTGCTCCTCAGCCGCCGTAGCGATCTGGCCTGCCATGTCGGAGATGAGCGACACTGCCTGGGTGATCTCCTCCAGCGCGGCAGCGGCGGCATCGGCATCCTGCACACTGTTATCTGCCAAACTCTGACTAGTCTGCATCAGGCTCACCGCACGGGCGGTGGTCTGCTGCAGGGTCTCGATGGTGGACTGGATCTGCTGGGTGGAGTCCTGGGTACGGCGCGACAGCACCCGCACCTCGTCAGCCACCACCGCAAAACCACGGCCCTGCTCACCGGCACGAGCCGCTTCGATGGCCGCGTTCAGTGCCAGCAGGTTGGTCTGCTCGGCAATCCCCTGAATGGTGGAGAGGATGCTGGTGATGGCCTGCGCGTGGCGGCTCAGCTCGCCGATCACTTCGGTCGCCTGTCCCACTTCTTCAGCCAGACCATTGATGGACTGGCGGGTCTTGTTGACCAGCATCTTGCCCTGTTCACTGCTCTGGGCAGATTGCTGGGCAGCGGCGGCGGTATTCTCGGCATTGCCAGCGATCTCCATGGTGGCGCTCGCCATCTCGGTGACCGCAGTGGCGACCATGGTCACCTCCTGCTGCTGACGCTGCAGCTCGTCCACGGCGGCCTGGTTGGTCACCAGACTGCGCTCGGCATCAGCGTTCAACTCGTTGGCCAGCTGGCGGATATTGGCGATCAGCTGGTGCTGGCTGCCGACGAAGCGGTTGAAGCTGTTGGCCAGCTGGCCCACTTCGTCGTTGGCATCGATCTTGATGCGCTGGGTCAGATCGCCGTTACCATCGGCTATGCGGGCCAGGGCCTGGGAGACCTTGCTGAGCGGGCCAAGCAGCATGCTGACCAACCAGGAGATGGCGAGAATACTGCCCACCAGCACCAGCAGCGCCATCCCCAGCTGGGTCATCAGCAAGGAGGAGAGCGGCGCTTCCAGTGCGGCCTTGTCCAGCACCAGCACCAGTTCCCAATCCGTGTCGGGGATATCGGCCGCCCACAGCAGCTTGTCACGCCCTTCGCTGTCGAAGTAGGCCGGAACCAGCTCCTTGCTCGACTTGCTCTGCTCGATCAGCGTGTTGGTCAGATCGTTGTCGATCTCGATCGCCGGTTTCATCGCCTTGGCCGCATCCTTGTAGGCGATGATGGTGCCATCCTTGTGCATCATGATGGCAAAACCGTCGGCAGGCAGTTGCATCTTGGTCACGTCTTCCACCAGCGAGGCGATGGAGAGGTCACCACCTACTACCCCGCCGGATACCGGCTGGGCCAGAGTGACCACCATGATGTTGTAGGCCACATCGAGATAGGGCTTGGTGACAATCAGGCCGCCCTTGCCCATCGCTTCCTGATACCAGCCACGGGAGCGCGGGTCGTAGCCATCGCGGTTGATGGAGGGATCGGAGTCATTCATCTTGCCGCTGCTCTCACCGAAATAGGTAAGCTGGAAACGGCCGGAAACTTGTGCCTGTTGCAAGGCATTGAGGGGGTCGGCACCTGCCTTGTTGCCGAGCGCCTGAATGACGTCGCGACGGGCTGCGAGCCAGTCGCTGACACGCTCGGCCTGCTGGGTGCCTAACCGCTGCAACTGCTCCTGACTGCCTTGCAGCAACAGACTCTTCTGGCTGCTATAGCTCTGCCAGGAGAGCAACGAGATCACCAGCGAAAGGGCGATCACCACTGACAACAGTATCTTCTGCTTGAGTGACAGGTTTTTCATCATGCGTTCTTCTTATTGAGGTGAGGAGCGGGTTTTTCCCTAAAAGTGCACAACACTACGTAGTCATTAGCGGCCCGAATGGCCAAAACTGAAGCCGAAAATGGGTCGGCAGGCGATATTTTCTGCCGAGGTGGAGAAAAGTACACCAGAAATTGACGGCATGAGCCGCACAAGCCAAGGCAACCCTGTTTATTCCTTCCACAATTGGCTAGAATATCCCATTTTTAAATCACATCGACCCTGAGAGTTTTCACGATGTTCGAAGTTAATCCCGTATTAAATAAACTTAAGGAGCTGTCTGAGCGGACCGAGCTTCTTAGGGGGTACCTTTGACTATGACGCCAAGAAAGAGCGTCTAGAAGAGGTCAACGCCGAGCTGGAACAGCCGGACGTATGGAATGAACCCGAGCGCGCACAGGCGCTGGGCAAAGAGCGCGTAGCGCTGGAAAACGTGGTCGGCACCATCGACACCCTGACCCAGGGCGTGGATGACGTCGAGATGCTGGTGAGCCTGGCCGTGGAAGGGGAAGACGAAGAGACCTTCAACGAAGCCATCGCCGAATCCGAACAGCTGGAAGCCAAGCTGGTGGATCTCGAGTTCCGCCGCATGTTCTCCGGTCAGCACGACGGCTCTGACTGCTATATCGATATTCAATCCGGCTCCGGTGGTACCGAAGCACAGGATTGGGCCAACATGGTACTGCGCATGTACCTGCGCTGGGGCGATGCCCACGGCTACAAGCCCGAGCTGATTGAATGCTCCGAAGGCGACGTGGCCGGTATCAAATCCGCCACCATCAAGTTCACCGGCGAATATGCGTTCGGCTGGCTGCGTACCGAAACCGGCGTTCACCGTCTGGTTCGCAAGTCCCCGTTCGATTCCGGTGGCCGCCGTCACACCTCCTTCTGTTCTGTGTTCGTCTACCCCGAGATCGACGACGATATCGATATCGAAATCAACCCGGCGGATCTGCGGATCGACGTCTACCGCGCCTCCGGTGCCGGTGGTCAGCACGTTAACCGAACCGAATCCGCGGTGCGTATTACCCACGTTCCGACCGGTGTCGTGGTACAGTGCCAGAACGACCGTTCCCAGCACAAAAACAAAGACCAGTGTATGAAGCAGCTGAAAGCCAAGCTCTACGAGCTGGAAATTCAGAAGCAGAACGCTGAGAAACAAGCCCTGGAAGAGACCAAGTCTGATATCGGTTGGGGCAGCCAGATCCGTTCCTATGTGCTGGATGACTCCCGTATCAAGGATCTGCGCACCGGCGTCGAAACCCGTAATACCCAATCGGTGCTCGACGGTGACTTGGACAAGTTTATCGAAGCCAGCCTGAAATCAGGTCTGTAAACAAGCAGGAATCACCATGTCTGAACAAACCATCACTCCGGAAGTCGACCACACTCTCGAACTCAACAACGAGATGACCGAGCGTCGTTCCAAGCTGGCCGCCCTGCGTGCCCAGGGTAATCCTTTCCCCAACGACTTCCGTCGCGACAGCCTCTCTGGCGATCTGCACGCAGAGTTCGACGACAAGAGCGCCGAGGAGCTGACGAGCCTGGGTAAACGGGTGAAGATTGCCGGTCGCATCATGACCCGCCGGATCATGGGCAAGGCTTCTTTCGCCACCCTGCAGGACATGGCCGGCAAGATCCAGGTCTACGTCACCCGTGACGACCTGCCGGAAGGTTTCTACAACGAGCAGTTCAAGAAGTGGGATCTGGGCGACATCGTGGGTGTCGAAGGGACCCTGTTCAAGACCCAGACCGGTGAGCTCTCCGTTCACGTTTCCGATATCCGCCTGCTGACCAAGGCGCTGCGTCCGCTGCCCGAGAAGCACAAAGGCCTGACCGACCAGGAAGCCCGCTGCCGCCAGCGCTACCTGGATCTGATCGCCAACGAAGAGTCCCGCAAGACCTTCATGATCCGCACCCAGGTGGTTGCCGGTATCCGTAAATTCTTCAATGAAAAGCGCTTCATGGAAGTGGAAACCCCGATGATGCAAGTCATCCCGGGTGGTGCTTCCGCGCGTCCGTTCGTCACTCACCACAATGCGCTGGACATCGACATGTACCTGCGTATCGCTCCGGAGCTCTACCTGAAGCGTCTGGTGGTTGGTGGCTTCGAGCGTGTCTACGAGATCAACCGCAACTTCCGTAACGAAGGTATCTCGGTTCGTCACAACCCCGAGTTCACCATGATCGAGTTCTACATGGCCTACGCCGACTACATCGATCTGATGGACCTGACCGAAGAGCTGCTGCGCACTCTGGCGCAGGACATTCTGGGCGACACCAAGATCCGTTACGCCAAAGAGGGCGAAGAGGGTCTGACCATCGATTTCGGTCAGCCGTTCCAGCGTCTCACCATGGTCGAGTCCATCCTGAAGTTCAACCCGGATGTAACTCTGGACGATCTGGCGACCCTCGAGAGCGCCAAGGCCGTTGCCAAGCGTCTGCACATCGAGCTGATGAAGGGCTGGGAGCTGGGCCACGTGATCACCGCGATCTTCGAAGAGACCGTGGAGCACATGCTGCTGCAACCGACCTTCATCACCGAGTACCCGGCAGCCGTTTCTCCGCTGGCTCGCCGCAACGACGTGAACCCGGATGTAACCGACCGCTTCGAATTCTTCATCGGTGGCCGCGAGCTGGCCAACGGCTTCTCCGAGCTGAACGATGCTGAAGATCAGGCCAAGCGCTTTCAGGATCAGGTTGATCAGAAAGAAGCTGGCGACGACGAAGCCATGTTCTACGACGCCGACTTCGTCACCGCGCTGGAACACGGCCTGCCGCCGACTGCCGGTCAGGGTATCGGTATCGACCGTCTGGTCATGCTGTTTACCAACAGCCACACCATCCGTGACGTCATTCTGTTCCCGGCCCTGCGTCCGCAGAAGTAAGGTTCATGCCCGCCGGGATCCATCCCGAGCGCGATAGCTTGAAAACGCCCCGCAACAGCGGGGCGTTTTTCTATCTCCTTTACCGCAAAATCACTTTCAAAATTCAATAATGGAATAAAGAAGATATTTTTATTCTTTGTTGTTAGCCAACACGCCCTTTAATCTGGCCAAAAATCAGACCATGGAAGACGCGTGTGATGCAATTGAAGGATTCCCCATTCAACCTCTCCCCCCTCTCTGACGAGCAGCAACGTCAGCTGGGTCAGGTACTCTCGACCCTCAATACCCAGCAACTGGCCTGGGTGAGCGGATATCTCTACGGCCTCTCCCAGGTGGGCATCCAGCCCGTTGCGACCGCAGGCGCAGAAGTCGTGGCTCCCAGCGGTAGCCTAACTATTCTCTACGGCTCCCAGACCGGCAACGCCAAAGGTGTCGCTACTGCCATCAAGGCGCAGGCCGAAGCCCGTGGTCTACCGGCCACCCTCGCGTCGATGGCCGACTACAAACCCAAGCAGCTCAAGAAAGAGAGCCATCTGCTGGTGGTAGTGAGCACTTACGGGGAGGGTGAACCGCCGGAGAGCGCCGTCGATCTGTTCGAGCAGCTTAAAAAAGGCAAGATCGGCAAGCTGGACGGCCTCAAGTTCGCGGTGCTGGGGCTGGGTGACAGCTCCTACGAATTTTTCTGCCAGACCGGCAAAGATTTTGACAACTTCCTCGCCAGCGCAGGGGCCGAGCGCATTTATGAACTCGCCAGCCTCGATGTGGATTATCAGGATGCCGCCAAGGCGTGGGGCGAACAGGCACTCAACGCCATTGCCGCGACCCTCTCTACCGGAGCGGCCAGCAGCAGCGTAGCCAGCGCGGTGCAGCAGGCGGTTGGCCACAGCCAGTACAGCAAGGAGAACCCCTTCCCTGCCCGCCTGTCGGTCAATCAGAAGATCACCGGCCGGGATTCCACCAAGGATATCCGCCATATCGAGATCAATCTGGCCGACTCCGGCATCACCTATCAACCGGGTGATGCCCTCGGCGTCTGGTTCGACAACGACGCCGACCTGGTGGGGGAAGTGCTGGCCCTGACCGGCCTCTCTGGCGATGAAGCCACGGCCCACGGCACCTTGCGCGCCGCCCTGACCGGTCACTTCGAACTGACCCGGCTGCACGGCGGCTTTATCACAGGGCTCGCTGATATATCGGACAACGCGGCGCTGAAAGACTTGGCCGGTGACAAGGCCCAGGTAAATACACTGGTCGCCTCCGCTCAGGTGGTGGATGTGCTGAAACGCTTCCCGACCGCGCTCACGGCCGAGCAGCTGGTTGGCCTGCTGCGCCCCCTCACCCCGCGCCTCTACTCAATCGCCTCCGCACAGAGCGAAGTCGAAGAGGAGGTGCACCTGACCGTCGGCGTGGTGCGCTACCCGCAGGAAGATGGCACAGTGCGCTCTGGCGCCGCCTCCTCCTATCTGGCGGATCGGCTGATTGAGGATGGCGAGGTGCGGGTATTCATCGAGCACAACGACAACTTCCGCCTGCCCGCCAATCCCGACACACCCGTCATCATGGTGGGCCCGGGCACCGGCATCGCCCCGTTCCGCGCCTTTATGCAGGAGCGGGAAGCTCAGGGCGCGGAAGGCAAGAACTGGCTCTTCTTCGGCAACCCCCACTTTACCCAGGATTTCCTCTATCAGGTGGAGTGGCAGCGTTATGTGAAATCGGGGTTGCTGTCGAAGATCTCCCTGGCCTTCAGCCGGGATCAGGCCAACAAGATCTATGTGCAGGACCGTCTGCGCGAGGCAGGGCTTGAGCTCTACCAGTGGCTGGAAGCAGGCGCTCACTTCTATGTGTGTGGCGACGCCAACAAGATGGCCAAGGATGTACAGGAGACCCTGCTGGATGTAATTGCCGAACACGGTCACAAGAGCCGTGAGGAAGCAGAAGAGTATTTGAGCGAATTGCGTCGTGCCAAACGTTATCAAAGGGATGTCTATTGATGAGCAAACAACCTCTTTCTCACCCAAAAGCGGGACCGGTCGAAGGGCCGCTGGCCGACAACGAGCGCCTCAAGCGCGAGAGCAACTTTCTGCGCGGCACCATAGAGCAAGATCTGCAGGACCCGCTCACCGGCGGCTTCAACGGCGACAACTTCCAGCTGATCCGCTTTCACGGCATGTACCAGCAGGATGACCGCGACATCCGCCCGGAGCGCGCCGCCCAGAAGCTGGAGCCGCTGCACAACGTCATGCTGCGTGCCCGCCTGCCGGGTGGGATCATCACCCCGGCCCAGTGGCAGATCATCGACAAGTTCGCCGAAGAGCACAGCCTCTACGGCAGCATCCGCCTTACCACCCGACAGACCTTCCAGTTCCACGGGGTATTGAAGCGCGACATCAAGCTGATGCACCAGACCCTCAACAGCACCGGCATCGATTCCATCGCCACCGCCGGCGACGTGAACCGCAACGTGCTCTGCACCAGCAACCCGGTGGAGTCCGAACTGCATCAGGAGGCCTACGAGTGGGCCAAGAAGATCTCCGAGCATCTGCTGCCCAAGACACGCGCCTACGTGGAGATCTGGCTGGACGGCGAGAAGCTGGGGGGTGACGAAGAGCCGATCCTGGGTTCCAACTACCTGCCGCGCAAATTCAAGACCACTGTGGTGATCCCGCCCCACAACGACGTGGATATCCACGCCAACGATCTCAACTTCGTGGCGATCGCCGAGCATGGCAAGCTGGTGGGCTTCAACGTGCTGGTGGGCGGTGGCCTCGCCATGACCCACGGCGACACCAGCACCTACCCGCGCAAGGCGAGCGACTTTGGCTTTATTCCGCTCTCTCACGTGCTGGAGGTGGCGGCCGCCGTGGTCAGCACCCAGCGCGACTGGGGCAACCGGGTCAACCGCAAGAACGCCAAGACTAAGTACACCCTTGAGCGCGTCGGCGTCGAAGCATTCAAGGCCGAGGTGGAGAGCCGCGCTGGCATCCAGTTCGGGCCAGTTCGCCCCTATGAGTTCACCAGCCGTGGCGATCGCTTCGGTTGGGTCGAGGGGATCGACGGCAAGCATCACCTCACCCTGTTTATCGAGAATGGCCGCCTGCTGGACTTCCCGGGCAAGCCGCTCAAAACCGGCATGCTGGAGATCGCCAAGGTGCATCAGGGGGATTTTCGCCTGACAGCCAACCAGAACCTGATCATCGCAGGGGTGCCTGCCAGCGAGAAAGCCCGCATCGAAGGGCTGGCGCGCCAGTACGGCCTGCTGGATGACGGCGTGAGCGAGCAGCGCAAGCAGTCCATGGCTTGTGTGGCACTGCCTACCTGCCCGCTAGCGATGGCCGAGGCGGAGCGCATGCTGCCAGCGTTTGTCACCGACATCGAGGGCTTGCTCACCAAACATGGGCTGACGGATGACGCCATCATCTTCCGGGTCACCGGTTGCCCCAACGGCTGCGGCCGCGCCATGCTGGCGGAAGTGGGTCTGGTGGGCAAGGCGCCGGGCCGCTACAACCTGCATCTGGGGGGCAACCTGGAAGGCACCCGCATTCCGCGCCTCTATCAGGAGAACATCACCGAACCGCAGATTTTGGCCGAACTCGACGCGTTGATCGGCCGCTGGGCCACCGAGCGAAATCAGGGTGAGTGCTTCGGCGACTTCGTGATCCGGGTTGGGGTGATTGCCCCCGTTATCGACTCTGCGAGGGACTTTTATGCCGCTTAATCTGCCGCTTAATGTCACCGAAGATGGCCGCCTTGACCTGCAGGCACTGCTGGCCCTCGGCCGTGAAGAGCAGACCGAGGCGCTGGCGCCCCTCAACCGCGAGCTGGATACCATGAGCGCCCCAGAACGGGTGCGCTGGGCCCTGGCCAATCTGCCGGGGGAGCATGTGCTCTCATCCAGTTTCGGCATTCAGGCGGCGCTGATGCTCCATCTGGTAAGCGGCGAGCAGGCCGATGTGCCGGTGGTGCTGACCGATACCGGTTATCTCTTCCCCGAGACCTACCGCTTCATCGACGAGCTGACCGAGCGGCTCGCCCTCAACCTCAAAATCTACCGGGCCGAGCTCAGTCCGGCCTGGCAGGAGGCCCGCTTCGGCCTTCTGTGGGAACAGGGAGTAGAGGGGATCACCCGCTACAACCAGCTCAACAAGGTAGAGCCGATGGACCGCGCCCTGAACGAGCTGGATGCCCGCACCTGGTTCTCCGGCCTGCGCCGGGAGCAGTCCGGCAGCCGGGGCAAGCTGCCGGTGCTGGCCATCCAGCGCGGCCGCTTCAAGTTCCTGCCGGTGATCGACTGGAGCAACAAGGACGTCTTCTACTACTTCAAGGAGTTCGACCTGCCCTACCACCCGCTGTGGGAGCAGGGCTACCTGTCGGTGGGCGACGTGCACACCACCACCAAGTGGGAGCCCGGTATGAGCGAGGAGCAGACCCGCTTCTTCGGCCTCAAGCGCGAATGCGGCCTGCACGAGGAGAACGGCGAGAACGACGGCTCCGGCATCTGAGGCAGAGGGCCCGCCCGCACGGCCTCCATAAAAAACGCCCGGCAAGCAACTGCCGGGCGTTTTTATTTGCGCAAAGAGCGAGCTACCGCCCCTCATTACTTGGCGACGGCGCGTGCCTGGGTCAGCCAGTCGTTCACCAGCGCCTCGTGGCCCTTGAGCCAGGCGTCGGCGTGATGCTCCACGTCCGCCGGCTTGTTCTGCCCCTTGTTCATCAGGCCGTTCTGCACGTTGATGTCATTAAGCGGCAGCTTGACGATGGAGAACAGCCTAGCGGCTGCCGGGTTGGCCTCGGCGAACTGCTTGTTGGCGACGATGTGCATGGTGTTGACCGGGAAGCCATAGTTCTTGCCGTTCGGCAGCCGGGTCTTGGCCGCATCAGGGCCATCGGCGGGCACCTCCAGCCACACCACGTCCTTGCCCGGCACCAGCTCGCTGCTGAGCCAGTAGGGGGTCCAGGTGTAGTAGAGCACCGGCTTGCCGGCCTGGTAACGGGCACGGGTATCGGCGATCAGCGCCGCGTAATTGCCCTGCTTGTGGGTGACGGTCGGGGTCAGGCCAAAGCCGGCCAGATGACGGTTGATCGCCTCTTCGCAGCCCCAGCCCGGGTTGCAGCCCACCAGATCGGCCTTGCCGTCGCCATCGCCGTCAAACAGCGCCGCCAGCTTGGGATCCTTGAGCTGACCCAGGTTAGTGATGCCGTACTGGGTCGCGGTCTGCTTGTCGATGAGATAGCCCTGGGCGGCCCCGGCCACATAGGTGCCCTCACGGAAGAACACCTTGTCACCTCCCGCCTGCTCATACTTGTTGTTTTGCAGCGGTATCCAGTTGAAGGCGAGGAAGGTGCCATCCCCCTGCGCCACCGAGGCGTAGGCCACGTTGTAATCCACCTCCTGAGCCGGCTGGACGTCATAGCCGAGGCGCGCCATCAGCTTGCTCACCAGCAGGGTCTGAAAGCTCTCCTCCGGCAACGAGCTCTGCAGGGGCTGGACGCGCACGCCCTCCCCCGGCAGCTCGGTGCTGGCCATGGCGAGCGGACCGAGCAGTTGGGAGCTCAACAGCAGGGAACCCAGGGTCAGCGTCTTGGTGATGAGTCTCATGCATTTACTCCTTTGTAATCGATTGACTTGTCGCGGCCGAGCAGGCGCAGCAGCAGGGCGGCGGGGCCGCGCTGATACCAGCGGCCGCTACGGCTGCGATCCGGCTGTCCCATCGCCTGGGTCAGGCGGTCGAGCACGATGGCCAGCAGCACGATGCCGAGGCCGCCGATGGAGGCGAGCCCCATGTCGAGCCGGCCGATGCCGCGCAGCACCATCTGGCCTAGGCCCCCCACCGCGATCATGGAGGCGATCACCACCATGGAGAGTGCCAGCATCAGGGTCTGGTTGACCCCGGCCATGATGGTGGGCATGGCGAGCGGCAGTTGTACCTTGAACAGCAGCTGGGAGGGGCTGGCACCGAACGAGTGGGCCGCCTCCACCAGATCCGCAGGCACCTGGCGAATGCCCAGCATGGTCAGCCGGATCATCGGCGGCAGCGCGAAGATGACGGTCACCACCACCCCGGGCACGTTGCCGATGCCAAACAGCATGACGATGGGGATGAGGTAGACGAAGGCCGGGGTAGTCTGCATCGCATCCAGCAGCGGCCGGGTCCAGCGCGACAGCCGCTCGCTCCTCGCCAGCAGGATGCCGACCGGCAGCCCGATCAGCACGCAGAAGAACAGCGAGGTCAGCACCAGCGACAGGGTCACCATGGCATCGGACCAGGCGCCGATCAGCCCCACCACCACCAGTGAGAACAGGGTTCCCAGCGCCATGCGACCGTTCACCAGTTGCCAGGCGATCAGGGTCAGCAGGCCGATCATCAGGGTGGAGGGCATCGTCTGCAGCAGATGGGTCATGCCGCCCAGCGCCAGCTCCACCGGCGCGCGGATCAGCTGAAACACGGGACGCAGGTTGTCCACCAGCCAGCCGATACCGCCCTCGACCCAGCTATCCAGCGGCACCAGCGCCTGCTGGAAGGGATCCAGCCAGTCAACGGCGGCAGCGGTATCGACCGCCTCGATCTGGTTCTGCCAGTCGGTAGCCTCAGTGTCGGTACTGCCCCAGGGATCGGCCACCTCGGTAGCCGCCGCACTGGCCCCCCAGGGGTCGACTGCCGCCTCGTCGGCACGCAGGGAGGGGCTCGCCAGCAGTACCAGGGCCAGCAGCCCGCTCAGTAAAAAATGGGGATTCATCCGCTTCATGCCGGGGTACTCCTGTCCAGGGTGTTCAGCAGGTTGGCCTTGGAGATGAGGCCCAGATAAGTGCCATCCTCCTCGACCACGGGCACCTGACAGGGGGCGGCCGCCACCTGGCTGATCAGTTCGTTGAGGGCGGTGTCCGCCAGAATGGGCTGGATGTCCGCCAGCAGCGCCTGCTCCAGGCTGCCTTTGGCCCTGACCGCCTGACCGAGCGACTCCACCGATACGACCCCTATGAAGCGACGCCGGCGATCCACCACGTAACCGAACTCCCGCTCCTGCTCCTTGAGCTGGCGCAGGGCGTTGCCTAGCCCGTCGGTGGTGTGCTTCTTGATGAGCGGCATCTGCTTGCGGCTGGCCACGTCGCGGGCGCTGAACACGTTGGCCAGATCCACCCCGCGAAAGAAGGCGCGCACATAGTCGTTGGCGGGCTGGTTGAGGATCTCGTCCGGGGTGCCGACCTGCACCAGCTGGCCGTCCTGCATGATGGCGATGCGATCGCCGATGCGCATCGCCTCGTCCAGATCGTGGGAGATGAAGACGATGGTGCGCTGCTGGCTGGCCTGCAGCTTGAGCAGCTCATCCTGCATCTCGGTGCGGATCAGCGGATCCAGCGCGGAGAAAGCCTCGTCCATCAGCAGGATGTCGGGGTCGTTGGCGAGTGCGCGGGCCAGGCCGACCCGCTGCTTCATGCCGCCGGAGAGGGCATCGGGGAAGGCATCAGTCCACTGACCCAAACCCACCTGATGGAGCGCCTGACGGGCGCTCTGCTGGCGCTCCGCCAGCGGTACTCCGGCCAGCTCCAGCCCGAAGGCGGTGTTTTCCAGCACGCTCAGGTGCGGCATCAGGGCGAAGGACTGGAATACCATGCTGATCTTCTTGCGTCGCACCTGACGCAGCTCGCTGTCGGAAATGGCGGCGATGTCCTCGCCATCGATCAACACCTGACCGCGGGTCGGCTCGATCAGCCGGTTGAAGAGACGCACCAGGGTAGATTTGCCCGAGCCGGAGAGGCCCATCACCACGAAGATCTCCCCTTCGTCGATGGCCAGATTGACATCCTGGACCCCCAGGGTCTGCCCGGTTTTTTGCAGGATGCTGGCGCGGTCATGCCCTTTCGCCAGCAATTTGAACGCTTTTTCCGGCTGATCGCCGAAGATTTTGTAGAGTGATTTAACCTCGAGTTTGACTGTCATATTGTCCTTTTTTCATGGTCGACATCTTGGTGATTAACCTGCCGAACGCGAACCAATTGTTTTTACACTAAGCAATTAACAACCAAAAAAAAGAACCAATAGAGTCCCCAAAAACAAACCACAAAATAAACCACAAAATAAACCACAAAATAAACCACAAAATAAACCATTGATTTTAAAAAGTTATTTTTATCAATAAAAACCGAACAAAGCCTGGCTTTATCCATAAAATTTTCCATATAAAACGAAGATGTACTGGGAGAAGTCATTCAAAAACAATCAAAAAAGCGCAATAAAATGCAGGTTAATGACGGTAACTGTGTAACGCGCCATCCAGATAATCGACAACGACCAAATGATTACATATCTAACTATTTATTGATCGCAATGAGGACAGATTGGGGGACAAGAAAAGGAGCTGAGGAGGGAGGCTAAAGGAGAATTCACCCGCCACGATGAGATCGCCGCAGCCACCTCTGGACTATCGGCCTGCTGGCACGGAACTTCTGGCAAATAGCCCGTGCGAAAAAAGCCCCTTGTGCAACACAAGGGGCTTTTTCGTGGCTATCGGTTAGCACATGCCATGATTCAGCGGCGCTGCCAGGTCTCGAATCGGTAGGGGTGCGGGTTCTTTTCATCGGCAGGGTGGCTCTCACAATCAACGCGTTGCCACTGACCATCGTCAAAAGCAGGGAAGCGGGTATCCCCCTCCACCGCCAGATCGATTTGCGTCAGATAGAGGCAATCCGCGCTCGGCAACATCTCGGCATAGAGATGACCGCCACCAATCACCATCAACTCCTCCACCGAGCTGCCTGCCAACAGCGCTAGCGCCGCCTCGACGGAGCCCACCACCTCAATGCCCTCGGCCTGATAACCGGGATTGCGGCTGATCACCAGATTGCGCCGTCCGGGCAGCGGCCGACCAATGGATTCGAAGGTTTTGCGCCCCATCAATACCGGTTTACCGAGGGTGACACGCTTGAAGTGAGCCAGATCGGCAGGCAGATGCCAGGGCATCTGGTTGTCCTTGCCGATCACCCTGTCGTGGGCCATGGCGGCAATCATGGAAATCTTCATTGGGCCTCTCACCGTCTGTCAGATTATGGGGCGGTTACGGTACACGACCAGAGAGGGGATCGCCAAACCGAAACTGAGGGCACCGACGATAAAGAGCGCCTTGAGGCCGTTCTCCACCGCACTCTGGATTAACTCCATGGTCACGCCGTTGATGTTGAGCTCTACCACCGCAATCATGGTTTTGAACGCATAACTGCCCGGGATCATCGGAATAATCGAGGCAACGCTGAACACCGGACGCGGCGCCAGCAGACGGCGAGACCAGTAGACGCAGACAAAGCCGACCGTGGTCGCCGCCGCCAGCGTCGCCCACTCAATGGGCATGCCGTAGTGGATCAGCAGGGTACGCAAGCTGTGGGCCAGCGCGCCGCCCATGGCGCAATACTTCAGCATCCGTGGCGGCACGTTGAACAGCATGGCAAACCCCACCGCCGGAATGGAGGACCAGAAGGCATCCTTGGCCAGTAGCCAGAGCAAATCCATCATACTTTCCACCCCCAGATCCCCGTGACCGACATGGCCAAAATGATACCTATGGCGGCGCTGATGGTCAGCAGGGTCGCAGTCCCCCAGCGGGCCAAGCCCATGTTGAAGTAGCCCTTCACCATGTCGGAGACCGCATTGATCAGCGGAAAGCCCGGCACCAGCAGCAGCACGCTGGCCGCCATGGCGAGATAGGGCTGGTCACCCCAGTTAAAAAAGGTGGCGCTGGAGGAGAGCAAGGTGGCAATAAAGCCGGTGGCGGCAAAGTTGATGAGCGGGCTATGGTGATGGCGGGCCATCAGTTGGCGCACCCGCATCGCCACGGCAGACGAGAAACAGGTCACCAGGAAAATGGGCCAGTCACCGCCAAACAGCAGGCTAAAGGCACCACAGGAGAGCCCCACCATGGGGACCACCAGCCAAGGGTGATAGTGAAAGGGGACGATGGCCTCGAGGCGCTGGCGCACTTCACGGGCACCGATCAGCTCTTTCTCCGCCATGATGCAGATCCGCTGGATCTCGCACACCACCTGCATATTGATGCCATGTTCGCGCACCCGCCGGGTAGTAGTAACACAGCCCCCCTGATAGAGACTGGTGAGCACGATGGCACTGGAAGAGATGGCCATTTCGACGCTCTCCAGCCCCAGCGCCATCCCCAGCCGCACCGTGGTCTGCTCGATGATCCGGCTCTCCGCCCCGAACTGGGCCAACATCTGACCCACCTTGACGATAATGCGGGTGATCTCTGTCTGTTGCTCCCGCGACAACACCCGTCTTGGTGTGATACTTCTCATAATCCCTTCGAGTCGTAGCAATAAAAATTTCGGCCATATTAGCCTAACTTTTACCGTTATTCATCCACCCCTATCACAACCTGACTAATTAGTTATTACAAGAAAGAGAAAAGAAATTACATCACAAATACATTACGACTAACATTAAAAACCATAACAATCAGGTCGCCAGCAATTCCCTTTATCATGGCTTCACCGATTTGGCTGAAATATCAACCAAGGGGGGTTATTGCAGATTATTTGCGACGTCGATAGTCCGCCAGATGGATTATTTTACCACTGCCATCGCTTTCAGGCGGAGGGTCCCCCTCTTCCCTGAACTGGCTCATTTCGCTGCGCATCAAATAAAAAGATTCCCGCATCATGTTGGTAATCCGGATACAGCTATCAAGATTGTTTTTCGCCAGCCGGCGCTGACCATCAATCTTGAACTGCAACCCGCGCAGACGGCGCTGCTGATCGGGGCTCGCACGGGCCATCAACTGGTCGATCTGCTGCTCCAGAATCGCATCCAGCCGGGAGGGCTCACTCGCAGCCAACTCCTTCAGGGTGTCAAAATCAGGCAACTCCATATGCCCTCCTTGGCGACTATTGCTGGCAACACACTGCGGTACCACACCATCACGTCCCAGCCATATAAATCTGTATATACGACGCGGCTAAAAAGGGTTCAATCCATCCACTGGCGACTAAACCGGACAATGGTCACTACGAGGGTGTCTATCTATTTTAATTGTGTTTGGAAACAAGCGATTGTTTTTAATTCATGCGAGATAAAACACTTATACATTTTAGGTTGTGATTTTCTGTTTTTTATTGCAAATAAAAATCCAGGTGGCCTTATTTTTGCTTCATTCGACACTTTATTCTTTCCTCACCGACCCGCGTCATCTCCTGACGGTTTAACATATCTCACTGATTATGTTATTTTAATTGCCACTTTTATCGGACATTCAAGAGCAGACCATGAGCAAGGCAAAAATCGGTATCGTCACCGTCAGCGATCGCGCCAGCGCGGGCATCTATGAAGACCTCTCCGGCAAGGCCATCATCGACACCCTGAACGCCTATCTGACCTCGGAGTGGGAACCTGTCTATCAGGTGATCCCCGATGAGCAGGAGCAGATTGAAGCGACCCTGATCCGGCTGGCGGATGAGGAACAGTGTTGCCTCATCGTCACCACAGGCGGCACCGGCCCGGCCAAGCGGGATGTCACGCCGGAAGCGACCGAAGCGGTATGTGATCGCATGATGCCGGGCTTTGGCGAGCTGATGCGGGCCGAATCCCTCAAGTTTGTGCCGACCGCCATTCTGTCACGCCAGACTGCCGGACTGCGCGACGATACCCTGATCGTCAATCTGCCGGGCAAACCCAAATCAATCCGCGAATGTCTGGATGCCGTCTTTCCCGCCATCCCCTACTGCATCGATTTGATGGAAGGACCGTATCTCGAGTGCGATGAAACCGTCATCAAGCCATTTCGGCCGAAAAAATAGCAAACCCGACCATAAAAAATAATGGCGAGCCACGGCTCGCCATTATTTTTAACTCATCTGTTTGCGCAGAAAAACCGCATCACTTATTTGCGGCCGAATACTTTTACGCCCGCTTTGCTGCGCTCTGAATTACCGTACACTTCGATTTTTTTCACACAACGGCGCGAGCCCAGTGATTTCCACTCGGTCTCTTTATCACTGCTCATTTCCCGATCGAAACGAATGGTCTTGGTACGATCACCACCATAGGTCACCACCACCCGATCCAGGGTCAAATCACGCTCCGCCTTCACCTTGATATATTTGGTCTGACGGCAAACCACCAAAGGAATTGTCGCACCATGATCACCGGCTCCCAGTAAAATAGTCCGCCCCAGCGTGAACTGATCGTCACCGGCATGGCTGGCTGACGCCACCACCAGCAAGGCACCACCCAGCAAGCTGCGTGCAGAAAAACGGGAATTCCAGCTAGACATCAAGGACATAACACCTCCAATAAAAAATGGAATGTGATGATAAGGGTTAAACCATAACGGAAGCTGTATCACGGCTGAATTTGCTGCGAATGTGCGGGGATAAACAGAGAAAACAGCGCGACTTTTCGGCAAAAAGAGAAGAGCCGCAGACAGCGGCCCTTGCGGCAAGAGAGCGCTTAGCGCTCCATGATTTGGGTCACGTCATCTTTCTTGATCATTACCTCGCGCCCTTCATGATCGTAATAGCGATACATGCCGGTACTCTCATCCAGCTTGGGTTTGCTCTCTGTGGTGATCATCTTGCCATCCTTGGTGCTCATGATGTATTGGGAGCTGCATGCCACCAGCCCCAGGGCGCACACCAGGATCATCATCAGTTTTTTCATTGCGGCCTCTTCTGCGATCATCCTCACCACGAGGATGTTTCTTGAAGCCTAGTTCAATCGCACGGCACGGGATGGCAGGATGAGCAAAGCGGGATCGCCGTCAATAATCAGCGACTTAGCCTCGCTATCTGGCCGGGTGGCGAGCGCAATGAAAAAGGCCGGACATCTCTGTCCGGCCTCTTCTTTCAAGCGCAATAACGCAATCATGACTTGGCAGGCTGACGCTCACCGGTCACGGTCGGGTTCTTGGGATCGGAACTCCACTCGTACCAACCGCCGTCGTAGACGCTGATCTGTTTCCAGTCCATCAGCCAAGCGTAGAAGAAAGCCTCGGAGGCGCGCCAGCCGGTACCGCAGTAGAACGCGGCCTGCTGAGTTGGCTCGATGTTCCACTGCTCCCACATGGCGAGGATCTCGCGGGCCGGCTTCATGGTGCCGTCCGGGTTGTGGAAGTCGCTCATGCTGTTGGCATCCACCCCGCCGTGACCCCACTTGGCCCCCGGGATATCACCCTTCGGCTTGATGTAGCTGTAACCTGAGGTGTTGCCGACAAACTCGTCCCAGGTACGCACGCTGACCAGTGCGCTATCGGGCT
This sequence comes from Aeromonas sp. 604282, assembly GCF_049170575.1. Taxonomy (NCBI): domain Bacteria; kingdom Pseudomonadati; phylum Pseudomonadota; class Gammaproteobacteria; order Aeromonadales; family Aeromonadaceae; genus Aeromonas; species Aeromonas sp. 604282. The sequence goes on from NZ_JAAKMV010000004.1 coordinate 201,560, forward strand.
GCTTGAGCAACTCTTTCGCCTGACTTAACGTGGTGTAGTACTCAGGGTGAGCGGGAATGGCCACGCCAAACTCCTTCACCGGCTCATATTTGTTGGGCAGACCCGTTTCGGTACGCAGGTGCTGGATAAACCAGGCATCCAGACCACCGTCCAGCAGGCGTACATCTTTCACCCCCGCATACATCATCAGGTGCGCGGCACGGGCAGCCGCCATGGTGTTGCGACCATAGAGGATGACGGTGGTGTCGTGACGGATGCCGTTATCCAGCAGCAGCTTCTTGAGCGCTTCGTCAGAGACCTTGTTCCACAGCGGCTCCTCTTCGAGGCTGTTGGTATCGATATATCCGGCCCCCGGGATGTGGCTGATGAGGTAGGCCTTGGGTGAACCCCAATCCACTTCAAACAGCTTCCAGTCACCCTTGGGCGCAGCGGCAACCGGCTTGCCCTCTTGCAGATCCGCCAACCAGCGCGGATAGACCAGCTGCTGCCAGCGTGCCAGCGACTCGCGCGGTGCGGCTTGCCACCCTTGCAGCTCAAACAGCTGCTTGATCCCCTGCTTGCGCAGCAGACGGGCCACCTCGGCCACTTCGCGGGACGCGCCGTAGAGGGCAACCGGACGATCGGCCTTCAGCCCCTTGATCTCGAGCGCCTTTGGCCACTCTTCATCGCTGTATTTCCACTCGGCAGAGAGGTTCTCGGCGCCCGCCACATGGCCGCCCTGCTTCTCCCCTTCCATCGGCCACCCCTGATAGAAGTAGCTGGCGCGGGTATCCAGGATGACAGCCTGTTTGGCCTTGGCATCGGCCAGCGAGAGCGGTGGCAACTCCCCTGCCACGGCGGGCAGGGCACACCAGAGCAGTAAGGTCGCCAGCGCGGCCTGCAGGAAGCGAAGATGTCGTTTCATGGTGATTTCTCGATTCATAGTGAACAAGGTTAAAAAATGGAGCGACCCAGCCGCTCGGCCAGCAGCTCCAGCGCCGCCGTGCCCGCCAGCGAGTTACCGGCTTTGTTGAGCTCCGGCGACCAGACACAGACGCAGAGCTCGCCCGGGATCAGGGCGATGATACCGCCGCCGACACCCGATTTGCCCGGCATGCCGACACGATAGGCAAAATCGCCCGCCTCATCATAGAGACCGCAGGTGGCGAGCAAGGCGTTGACCTGTTTGGTGGTGCGGGCGGGCAGCAGCGGCACGCTCTCACCCAGTGGCACACCACGGTTGGCCAGATAGATGAATGCCCGCGCCAGATCGACGCAGCTCATGCGAATGGCACAGGCATTGAAGTAGCTTTGCAGCACCTTGTCCACTTCGTTTTCGAAGTTGCCATAGGCCTTCATCAGATAGGCGATGGCGGCGTTGCGGGCAGAGTGCTGATATTCGGAGCGGGCGACCACCTGATCCGCCATGATGGCCGGATTGCCGGAAAGACGGCGCACCAGCTCGAGGGTACGCTGACGCGGCGCAGTGAGGCGGGTCTCCAGCAGATCGCTCACCACCAGCGCCCCGGCATTGATAAAGGGGTTGCGGGGGATCCCCTGCTCGAACTCGAGCTGCACCAGCGAGTTGAAGGGCTGGCCGGAGGGCTCCTTGCCAACCCGGGCCCAGATCTCCTCCTCCTGATAGAGAGTGAGTGCCAGGGTCAGGCTCAGGGCCTTGGAGATACTCTGGATGGAGAAGGGTTCAAAAGCGTCACCGGCGGTGAACAGCTCCCCCTCGACGGTACAGACTGCGATACCAAGCCGATCGGCCGGTACCTGAGCCAGTGCCGGAATGTAGTCGGCCACCTTGCCTTGTCCCAGCAACGGGCGCACCTCTTCGAGGATGCTGGCCAGTAATTCGGATGACAACACCATAAGCAATAAGCGATTCCATGACTAAAACAGCGGTGGAGATCCCATCCCCACTGACAAAAATCCCGCCAGCGGCGGGATTTTTCAGTTACCCACAACAAGGCGCCAGATGCGGCAGCCTTGTATCAGGCCGGTTCACCGTACCAGAGGTCGAACAGCTCGGTAACGACCACAGCTTCCATCCCCTTGCCTTCCAGCCAGGATTTGACGGCAGCGCGGTCTTCTTCGGTACACTTGCCCAGTTGCTGGGTGCAGATCATCCCTTCCCAGGCCAGGTGACCGGAGCCGGCAAAAGCCAGTTTACGGGGTTCAACAACCTCATCGATCATCGCATCGACTACCGCATCGATGGTCTCTTCGGCAGTGCCGACCGGGAAGTTGAAACTGATGTCGAAACCCATTTCCTGGAAATCATCGACGCGCAGTTTCTTGCGCAGGCGGCGGCTACGATTGGCCATGATAGCTCCTCAAGTTAGTTGATACGCTAGGTGTGTTGACGTGCCAGCTTAGCTGACACGCTTGAAAATCAGATCCCAAACCCCGTGGCCGAGACGGTGGCCACGTTGTTCAAATTTGGTCAGCGGACGCCAGTCAGGGCGCGGCACCCAGTTACCGGAGGCAGAGGTGTTCTCGTAACCCTCGGCGGCGCTCATCACTTCCAGCATGTGCTCTGCATAGTTTTCCCAGTCGGTCGCCATGTGGAACACGCCACCGATGGCCAGCTTCTGGCGAATATCCTGGGCAAACGCAGGCTGTACGATGCGACGCTTGTGGTGACGGCTCTTGTGCCAGGGATCCGGGAAGAAGAGCTGCAGGCAGGAGAGTGAACCGTTCGGGATCATGTGCTCCAGCACTTCGACTGCGTCGTGACAAATGACCTTGAGATTGGTGACGCCCGCTTCCTGCGCGCTGCCCAGACAGGCCCCCACGCCCGGGGTGTGCACTTCAATACCGATGAAGTTCTTCTCGGGGGCATTCCTGGCCATCTCGACCAAAGAGGCGCCCATGCCAAAACCGATCTCCAGCACCACAGGAGCTTCACGGCCAAACAGCGCGACCAGATCGAGCTGCTTTGGCTCGAAATCGATGCCCATGACCGGCCAGAGCTCTTCCAGGGCCTTCTCCTGCCCTTTGGTCAGGCGGCCTTCGCGACGGACAAAGCTGCGGATCTTGCGCATGAACTTGCCGTCTTCGTTAAATACATCTTGGGTCACAGGCATAATGGTCTCGTTATTTCATCAATCCGGGTAATACATCTTGTGTCCGATCCCGAGCGGGACCGCTCGCGGCTCGGCATTTCATCGACCCGCGAAAACAGGGGAGCGAATTATCCCAAGATAGGCCCAAGGCGCAAGTGTTTCACGAAACAAATCCCTCATCTCTCACCAATTCATCTATAACGGTTGACAAATGCCGACCCGTTCACAGAATCGGTCACGCGTCGAGTGCATGCTGCCTGCGCAAATAAAACCATACACAACAAAGGATTGCAGTATGAAATACACAGCATTGGCGTTTGCCATCACCGCTTTGCTTGCGGGGTGCAACACATCAACAAATGACTCGCAAGCTCCTGCCGCCGCCGAGCAAGCCTATGAGTATCTGGTGCAGTTGAGTTCAACCGCAGAAGGGATTGGCGCACGCCCCACGGGGACAGAGGCAGAAACTCGTGCCGCGGCCTGGATCCAGGACCATCTGACCGGTTGGGGCTACGATGTGCAACGCCAGCCCTTCACCTACACCAAAAATGGCGCCAGTAAAAACTCCCAAAACCTGATCGCAGAGCTCAAGGGTAAGAGTGACAAGGTGATCCTGATCGGCGCCCACTACGACAGCACAGGTGACAAGAAAGGCTCTGAAGGGGCCACCGACAACGGCGCTGGCGTCGCGGCCCTGCTGGCAGTGGCGGAGGAGCTTAAAGGACAAACCTTGCCCTACACGGTTCGCTTTGCATTCTTCGGCGCGGAGGAGAACGGTCTCAACGGTTCCAAAGCCTATGCCGCCAGCCTCGACAGCACCGCCGTCGCCAAGCTGCTGGCGATGGTGAACTACGACACCATCGCCGGGGGCGACATCGTCTACGTCCACTCAGCCCACTCGGACGTCGCCGAATACAACTGCGCCGATCCGAGCCGCTACAGCTTCGATCCCAAGGTGCGGGATCGCCTCCTCACCCTCTCCAAACAGACAGCGACCCCATTTGCCATTCATCCCAGCTACAGCGGTTATCCGGAAGGGGAGACCGGCAGCTGGTCAGATCACGCCCCCTTTGCCTGCCTGGGGGTGCCGATCGCCTACGTTGAAGCGACCAACTTCACCATCAACGGTGCAGATGGCTACGACGGCTACTCCCAAAGTACCAATCCCGCACTATGGGATTGCTACGACGATGCCACCAAGAGCGCCTGCGATCGTGACAGCGAAACCCAGTGGGGAAAAATCTGGCACACCCAGTATGACCGCCTCGACAAGATGGCGGAACTATTCCCAGGCAGAGTAGAAAGCCAACTTGGCGCCAACACCGACCTGATGATCCGCTTCCTCAAGGAACCGGGTTTGTAAGGTCAGTTGCTTTTCAACAAAACAAGATCGCCCCAACTCAATGCATTGTCGCCACACAGACAGGTAAAATTCGGGCAGGTGCCAAACCTGCCCTTTTTGGGCGATTTTTGTGACAATCATTGCCTCATTTCTGAAATCTGATACAAACGGATAACCTGGCGGTCGAATGGAGCGACCGCCCACATGCCGAGAGAATTGTCTATGCAGCCGTTTTTTGCCCAGCGCTTCGAGAAAGTCGAACCTTCCTTTATCCGTGAAATCCTCAAAGTTGCCGCCAATCCGGAGATCATCTCCTTCGCCGGTGGCCTGCCCAACCCCCATCTGTTTCCGGTCAAGGCGATCGATCAGGCCTGTCAGGATGTACTGCGCGAGCAAGGGGCTGCCGCCCTGCAATATGCGGCGACAGAGGGCTTCGCTCCACTGCGCCAGTATATTGCCGACCGCTATCTGGCCCGCCACGGCATGCAGGTCAATCCGGACAACATCCTCATTACCAGCGGATCCCAGCAGGCGCTGGATCTGCTGGGCAAGGTACTGATCGACGAGGGACAGGATCTCATTATTGAAGAGCCGGGTTACCTTGGCGCCATCCAGGCCTTCTCTGTCTACCAACCCACCTTCAAGCCAATTACCCTCGGCGAAGCTGGACTGGATCTGGCGGCGCTGGATGCGTTGCTGGCAAACGGCTCAAATGCCAAGCTGCTCTACGGCGTGCCCAATTTCCAGAACCCGAGCGGCGTCTCCTACAGCCGTGCCAATCGCGAGGCGCTAGCCGAACGACTGGTCAACCACGAGCTGTTGATGGTGGAAGATGACCCCTACGGCGAGCTGCGTTTCGAAGGGGAACATCTGCCCCCGATTGCCAAGCTGGCGCCACACAATACCGTGCTGCTCGGCTCCTTCTCGAAAACCGTGGTGCCCGCCTTCCGTCTGGGCTGGATGCTGGTGCCGGAGTGGCTGCGCAAGAAGGTGACTATCGCCAAACAGGCCACCGACCTGCACAGCAACGCCTTCAGCCAGCAGGTGCTGCACCGCTTCCTGACCGACAATTCACTGGATGCCCATCTGGAGAAGATCAAGGAGGTCTATGGTCGCCAGCGTGCCGCCATGGAAGCCGCGCTTGCCCGTCACTGCCCGCCCGGCGTCAGCTACACCAGACCCGAAGGGGGCATGTTCCTCTGGCTGACCCTGCCTGACCACATCAGTGCCATGGCGCTGTTTGACGAGGCGATCAAGGAGAAGGTGGCCTTCGTACCCGGCGCCCCCTTCTACGTGCGCCCAGAGATCAAGAACACCTTGCGTCTGAGCTTCTCCTGCGTCGCTGAAGCGACCATCGAGGAGGGGGTCAAACGCTTGGCCCGCGCCCTCCAGCGCATGCTCTGATCGCCCAAGCCAAACCGTATCAACAAAAAACCAGCGATCATCGCTGGTTTTTTTATGTCCTCAACGCAACCCATCAGCCAAACAGGGTCTTGCAAAACTGCTTCATCGGGATGGGACGGCCATAGAGATACCCTTGCAAATAATCAACATGGCGAGTCCGCAGGTAGTCCGACTGCACCTCAGTCTCCACCCCTTCCGCAACCAGCTTCAAACCCAGCCGGGTTGCAAGATCGATCACATTCTCGACGATATGGCTGGAAAGGGCATCAGACCCGATCATTCCGACAAAGCTCTGATCGATCTTGAGCGCATCTACCTGGAACTGCTGCAGATAAGTCAGGCTGGAGTGGCCGGTACCAAAGTCATCGATGGCGATCATGACTCCCAACTGACGCAATTCAGCAAACAGCTTGTCGGTCGTCTCGTCCGCAACAATCAGCTCCCGTTCGGTCAGCTCCAGCACCAACTTGACGGGGTTATCCTTGAAGGCGTTGATAAAATCCCTGCAGTCGGTCACCAAGCTCAAATCCTTGCAGTGACTGGCACAAATGTTGAAACCGAAATGAAATCCGGCTGGCAACTTGCGGGCATCAGGGGAGAAATAGTCGCGCACCTGAGTCATCAGCAGGCTGGTCATGGGCACGATCAACCCGCTATCTTCCGCCAGCGGAATAAAGCGATCCGGCGAGATCATCCCCTGCTTGGGATGTTGCCAGCGCATCAGCACCTCACAGCCATGCCATCGCTCATCCTCACCGGAAACCACCGGCTGCAGGTAGGGGATAAACTCCTCCTCGATCAACGCCCGCTTGAGCTCCTCTGATGGTGAGCGGCTACGCCCCATCAGCCTGAAGGAACCGATCCCGACCAGCAAGGCCAGCAGAGGATAGAGCACGATACTGCCTGCGGAGTGGCGCCAAGCGTGGATCAGATAATCATGGTTAGTGACCTGAGTGGCTACCTGGTAAGGGAAACTGGCTGACCGATAGGATAGATACCCCTCTTCCGTAGCAGAAGGGGCGGGCCCCATCTGGCCCGAACCAAACAGCGCCGTATTTCCCACCACCAGGGCAATCCGTGAATTCTTGCTGGAGATATCCAGGGTATTGCGCAGGTAGTACCCATCTACCACGATCAATACACTCCCCTTGTCTGTCTGGTGACGCAGCACGATCAACGGACGATCCGGTGTGACCTCATTACCCGGTAGCAGTTGTAGCCTGCCTTCCACATAGATGTCCGGATTGAAGAGACCATCGTAGTCACCATAGAGCGAGGTGCAGTAGATGTGGCTACCAATAGCCAGATTGGCGGAACGCACATCGGGTACCGTAGTCACCTGCTCGCGCAACCGCTGTGCCGCCTCCTGGCAGGGGTGACCCAGCATCCCCTCCAAATTGATGGCTGCTTGCCGAGCATGATTGAAGGTCCTGTCGAACATCTCCATAGCCCGCTGCAAACGAGACTCCGCATCCCGCTCTATCTCCGAAACAGTTTGCCAGATGATGGCAGCCCCCCCCAGCAGCAGGATCCCCACCCCAATCAACAGCGACACCAGAAGCCGCTTGTAGAGCTGACGAAGTTTCAATCGACGAAATGGCATACGGCCTCTTTATTGTGCAAGTCGGGGGACAGCCCGGATGGAAGGCGACAAGGATCGCAATGACTTCGATGGAGCAAAATAACCACCCGACAGAAATCAATCAGTTAACGCTATTATTCCACACCTGGCGGCAAATCAGCGGCACGGTTAACACAGTTGAGTTGCTCATCACATACTCTGCGACCCTGCTTGTTGATCCAGAATCAGCCAATTAGAGTAGAGCAAAAGGGAGCAGGAGTGTGCAGCATGAAAATTCTGATTACCGGCGGAACAGGCTTTATCGGCCGCAAGCTGGTTGCCCATCTCAAGGTCAATCACGAGGTCGTGGTATTGAGCAGGCAGGGGAGCCGCGCATACTCCCTGCTGGGTCACGATATCAAGGTATTGGATAACCTAGACCGACTCGATGACCTCAATGACGTGGACGCCGTGATCAATCTGGCGGGTGAACCCATTGCCGCCGGGCGCTGGAGCGAGTCGCGCAAACAACTGCTCTGCGATAGCCGCTGGCTGCTGACCGAGCAGCTGGTGGATCTCATCAAACTCTCCAGCACACCGCCCAAGGTGCTGATCAACGCCTCCGCCATCGGCTGGTATGGCAAACAGGGTACCGAAACCCTCGACGAGCAGTGCAGCTCTCCCCACGACGAGTTTACCCACCAGCTCTGCCAGCAATGGGAAACCCTGGCGCAGGAGGCCCAGAGCAGCCAGACCCGAGTCTGTATCGTACGAATCGGACTGGTACTCGGCATGGAGGGAGGCGCGCTACCCAAAATGCTCCCCCCCTACCGACTCGGCCTCGGCGGCCCCATGGGCTCGGGCAAACAGATAATGAGCTGGATCCATGTGCAGGATCTGGTACGCGCCATGCTGTTCTTGCTGGAGCACGAAGAGTGCGGCGGCATCTTCAACGGAACGGCGCCCCATCCGGTCAGCAATCGGGAGTTCAGCGAGACGCTGGCCGCTACCCTGCACCGACCGCACCTCTTCTTCGTTCCCGCCCCCCTGTTGCGACTGGCCATGGGCGAAGCGGCAGACCTGCTGCTGACCGGGCAAAAAGTGCTACCAGCCCGGCTGCAACAGGCCGGTTTTCACTTCAGCTATCCCGAACTGCCTAGTGCCCTCGCCAATCTGCTGCGCGAGCCCCGTTAACCGATGCCAGCTCTCTGATCCTGTTCATCAATACCTCGCATAGCAAGCAGCCCGACCAATGGCCGGGCTGCTTGCTTATTGTTTGCACCTTGTGTGCATCGGCTCACGCTGGCGGGATTACAACAATCCCTGACCCAGACCCCGCAGCCGATCGCTCAGGGTGCCAGCCAGCAGCTGGCGCTGCATTCCCTGCCCCGCCAGCGTCACCAGCAGCGCCCCCAGCGTCGGCAGACCAAGCCAGATGGCCCAGTGGAACTGCCACTGCCCCTCGAACCACCACCACTGCAGGCCAAAGGAGCAGAGCTCCACCACCATGGCGGCACAGAGCCCCGCCAGCGCACCACTGGCCACCAGCTCCCAGCGCAGCATCTTCCTGAGCAGATCGCTGCTGGCACCCAGAGTGCGCATCAGCAACAGCTCGCGCCGACGCTGAGCCATGCTGGCCTGTGTCTGGGTCAGCAGCACCAGCAGAGCCGCCACCGTCACCAGCCCCAGCATCAACGCCAGTGCCCGGCTCACCTGCTCAGATACCTGCGTAAGCCGCGCAATCAGGTCATCCACATCGATAAGGCTCACCGTGGGGTGGCGGCGAATAAGCTCCACCTCGGCAGTACGCCCAGCCTCGGGCAACCGGTAGCTGCCAAGCCAGGTGCGGGAGAAGGGTGCCAGCAGATCCCCGGAGAAGATCATGTAGAAGTTGGGGCGCATATTGTCCCACTTGATGCTGCGCAGACTGGTAACCCTGGCGCCGAAACTGCGACCCTCGATGGTAAAGGCGAGCATGTCCCCCAGCTTGATATCGAGTCGCTTGGCCAACTCGCTATCCACCGACACCTCGCCGGGCCCGGCGAGCCATTTCCCGGCCACTAGCTTGTTGTCGATTGGCAGGGTGGCGGTGGTAGTGAAGTTGAGCTCCCGATCGACCCCCTCGCGGCCACTGCTGGCCCCCTCGCCCACCGCCTCACCGGCGATATGGGTCAGCCTGCCGCGCACCATGGGGTAGAAGTCGGAGGTGGTGACCCCGGCTGCCGCCAGCTCGCTCAGGATCCCCTCCCGCTCATTCTCGGCCACATTGACCAGAAAACGGTTGGGTGCATCGACGGGAAGACGAGCCGAAAACTCATCCAGCAGATCGACCTTTGCCGCCCAGAGCAAGCCAAACAGCATCAATGCCAGCGCAAAGCCCGCCAGCTGGAACAGGCCGCTGCTGCGCTCGCGCGACAGGTGGGCCAGCGCCAACCGCAAGGCATGAGGCCCGTTCACGTTTGCTCCCAGCCGCAACATCAGCGCCGCCAGCAGGGCCAGCAGCCCCATCAGCAAGCCCATGCCACCCACCAGACCCAGCGCCAGCCGCACATCGGCGGTAAAGCCCCAAACCAGCGCAAACAGCCCGAGCAACCCGACCGGCAGGGCCAGCCAGGGGGGAATGCCCGCCTCCAGCTCCCGACGCAATACCCGCAGCGGCGGCACTTTCAGCAGCCGCAAGAAGGGCACAAAAGCGAGCAGCAGGGTGATAAAGAGCGCCACCGCTACTCCCAGGGCAAAGGGGCGCCAAGAGGGAGGCGGCAGATCCGGCGGCAGCAGGTCCCCCAGCAGTTGCAAGGTGATCCACTGCATGGCCGTACCCGCGACCAGACCCAGCAACGCGCCGATCAGCGTCAACGACAGCAGCAGGGTTCCCATCAGTTGCCAGAGCGAGCGACGGGATGCCCCCAGGGTTTTGAGCAGCGCCACCATATTGGTCTGGCGCTCGGCAAAGTGGCGCACCGCGATCCCCATCGCCAACGCCCCCAGCAATACCCCGCTTAGGGAAGCAAGCCGGAAGAAACGCTCGGCATTGGCCAGCGAGCGGCCCACTTGGGATTCGCTGTCATCCGGTTTGATCCACTTCTGTCCGGCCTGCAATTGTGGCAACAACCATTGCTCGTAACGGGCCAGCGATTCCCGCGGCCCCTTGAACAGATAGCGCCACTGCTGGCGGCTGCCGGGTAGCAGGGCACCGGTCGCCTCGATATCGGCACTGTGGATCAGCGCCCGCGGCGCCAGCAGGAAGGGGCTGAAGCCCTGATCCGGCTCCTCGCCAAGCAGGCCTGCCACCTTGAGCACCGTATTGCCCACCTCCAGCTCATCCCCCGTTTTGGCCTTAAGCAGCTGCATCACCCGGGCGGAGAGCCAGATCTCGCCGGGGGCCGGGGCACGGGCCGGTTCCAGCTCCAGCTTGCCGTAAAAGGGGAAACCGTCGGGCACCGCCCGAATGGAGGCGAGCTGCAACACATCACCGTGAAACAGCATGCTGTTGAAGCTGACGGTGGTCTGCACCATCAGACCATCCTGTTTCGCCCGTTCCAGCCAACCATCCGGCAGAGCAGCGGCAGTACGCAACACCCGATCCGCCCCGATAAAGTCGCGGCCCGATGCCTTGAGTCCGGCATCGAGCCGATCCGCTACCAGCGCCACACTCAAGACGCACGCCACGCTCAGGGCCAGCGCCAGCACAAACCAGCGCAGCTCGCCGCTGAAACCTTCCCGGCGAAGCAGCCGCCATCCCAATCGCCACTGCATCATCCCTTGCATCTCCCGCCTGATCCGCAGCTCAACCCGTTACACCACATCATGGGCCACCTCACGATCCAGTCTGCCCGCCGTCATGACCAGTTGCCGCTGGCAACGCTCGGCCAGCTGATGATCATGGGTCACTACCACCAAGGTGGTGCCGTGCTTGCGATTGAGTTCAAACAGCAGCTCGATCACCTTCTCGCCGGTCTTGCTGTCGAGGTTGCCGGTCGGCTCATCCGCCAGCAGCAGGCTGGGACGGGTCATAAAGGCGCGAGCGATGGCCACCCGCTGCTGCTCGCCGCCGGAGAGCCGTGGCGGCAGATGGTGCAACCGCTCGCCAAGCCCGACTGCAGCCAACAGCTCGCGGGCCCTCGGCTCGCAGTGGCGTTCGCCACGCAGCTCGGCAGGCAGCATCACATTCTCCAGCGCCGTCATGGTCGGGAGCAGCAGGAACGACTGGAACACAAACCCGATCTGTTCGGCGCGCAATCGGGCCCGCCCCTCCTCATCCAGCTCACCAAGGGATTTGCCGAGGATTTCGATACTCCCCTGACTCGGCAGATCGAGCCCGGCCAGCAGCCCCAGCAGGGTCGACTTGCCGGAGCCGGAGGCGCCAACCAGCGCCACCGTCTCGCCGCTATTGACTTGCAGATCGATCCCTTCAAGGATGGTGAGGCTTTCCTGGCCGAGGCGAACCGATTTGCCGAGGCCCTTGACGACAATAATGGGGGTTGAACTCATGCTCTGTATCCTTTGTTCCAATCCCTTGATGACAATCCATAGCGGGAGTTGAATTGATGGTGCGTATTCTGTTTGCCTTGTTCGTTGGCCTCGGCAGCCTGCTCTCGTCGGCTCAGGCCCAGACCCTGCTGGTACTGGGAGACAGCCTGAGCGCCGGCTATCAGATGCAGGTTGAGCAGAGCTGGCCCGCCCTGCTCAACCAGAAATGGCAGGCAGAGGGGGGCAAACACACCCTGCTCAATGCCAGCATCAGCGGTGAAACGACACAAGGGGCTCTGGCCCGTCTGCCCGCCCTGCTGAAGGAGCACAAGCCGGACTGGCTGCTGATCGAACTGGGGGGCAACGATGGCCTGCGCGGCTTCGCACCGACCATTACCCGCCAGAATCTGGCCAGTATGATCGCGCTCGCCAAGGAACAGCAGACCCGTGTGGTGTTGACCCAAATCCAGCTTCCCCGCAACTACGGTGCCCGCTATCTGCGCCAGTTTGAACAGATCTTTCCCGAGTTGGCCCAGGCTAACGATCTGCCCCTGCTGCCCTTCTTCATGGATGATATTGCGCTGCGCCCTGAACTTATGATGAACGATGGTATTCATCCCACCCCGGCGGCCCAGCCCAAAATCCGCGACAAGGTAGCCGCTTTTATTGAGCTTCTTATGGAGCCATAAGCAACATCCCCCTGTTTACCTCAGCAGCAGGCTGTTCATCAGGGCCCGCAGTTTGAGCGGTTTGACCGGCTTGCTGATGTAGCCATACCCTCGCTCACGGATCTGCACCTGCAACTCGCTCTTGCGATCGGCGCTGATGACGATGCCCCCCAACTCGTCACCACACACCTGTTGCAGCGCAGCCAGCGCCTCCAGCCCGGTCTTGCCATCGTCGAGGTGATAGTCGGAGAGCACCAATCTCGGCACAAACCCGTCTGCCACCAGCGCTTCGGCTTCGGCCAGATCGACGGCGCAACGCACCTCGCAGCCCCAACGGCTGAGCAAAGTGCTCATGGCGGTCAGAATATCCCGCTCATTGTCGATGCAGAGCACAGCTACGCCTTCCAGCTGGCTATCGCGTACTACAGGCGCCACCAACTGTTGAGGGACAACCGGTCGGGTGGCCAGATTGAGGGTCACCGCAAAGACCGATCCCTTGCCCGGCCAGCTTTGCAGGGTGAGCTGATGGCCAAGCACCTGCGAGATGCCGCGGGCGATGGCGAGCCCCAGACCCAGCCCCTGCTCCTTGGCGGTACGGGAGTGATCGAGACGGGAGAACTCGTCAAAAATAGCCTCCTGCTTGTCCTGCGGGATACCGGGGCCGTTGTCCCACACCTCGATGCGGATCTTGCTTCCTGACCTGCGACAACCGAGCAGCACCCGCCCCCCCGGATTGTAGCGAAACGCATTGGTCAGGAAATTCTGCAACACCCGGCGCAGCAGCCGCACATCGCTATGCACCGCATGCTTGCTCTCCACCACCGAGAAGTGGATCCCCCCCGCCTGTGCCAATACCCCAAATTCCGCCTTGAGGTTGTCGAACAAGTCATGCAGGGCGAAGTCGAGTTTCCTGGCTTTGAATTTGCCCGCTTCAAGCCGCGAGATATCGAGCAGATCGCTAATGAGATCCTCGGTCGCCCCCAGCGCATCGTCGATATGGTGGGCGATACGTGCCGGTTCCCCCTCGGCGGGCAACATCTCCAGCAGGGAGGAGGTAAACAGCTTGGCCGCATTGAGGGGCTGGGTCAGATCGTGGCTGACCGCCGCCAGAAAGCGACTCTTGGAGTGGTTGGCCCGCTCCACCTGCTGGTTCACCAGCAATAGTTGACGGTTGAGCTCGGAGAGCTCACGGGTGCGCTCGGCCACCCGTGCCTCCAGATGTTCGTTCGCTTCGCGCAGCACCCGTTCGGCATCGCGAAACGGGGTGATGTCAGTAAAGGTCATGACAAAACCACCGGCGGGCATGGGGTTGCCCTGCATCTCGATCACCCGCCCGTCCGGGCGCTCCCGCGCCGAGATATGGGCGCTGCCGCGTTTCATAAAGGCGACGCGCCGCGCCACGTGATCCTCGATATCGCCGGGGCCGCAAAGCCCCTGCTGCGCGTTGTAGCGGATGATCTCTTCAATGGGGCGCCCAGCCTGAATAAGCCCCGGCGGATAGTGGAACAGCTCGATGTAGCGGCGGTTCCAGGCCACCAGCCGAAGCTCCCTATCCACCACCGAGATCCCCTGCCCGATATGCTCGATCGCCCCCTGCAACAAGCCTCTGTTGAAGCGAAACACGTCGGAGGCCTCATCGACTATGGTGGCGATCTCCTCGAGCTGCATGTTGCGCCCCTGCAGGGCAGAGGCAAGCACCAGCCGTGCCGACGAGGTGCCAAACACCCCCGCCAGCAGCCGTTCGGTGTGGGCAATCAGCTCGGCCGAGGCCTGCATCTGGGGCGCCAGGGTGCCGCCCCGCTCACCGGCGAAGCGACCAAAAGCGCGCTTGACCCGGCTTGAGCCGACAAAACGAGCCGCCAGCATCTCCAGCTCCTTGACCGAGACCCGCGCCTGATAGAGGGCGGCGGTATCGCGGCTCGGCTTGCCGACAAAGTTGGCCGCCTGCAGCCGCTCGCTCACCGCAGGGCGCGACAGAAGCGAGCCTGCCACATAGCCGAGCAGGTTGAAGAGCAGGCTCAGGAAGATGCACCAGGCCCCGAGACTCAGCTCGCGAAACGCGGGCCAGTCCGGCGGTGCCAGCAGTTCGGCCAGCGGTGAACCGGCCAGCAGCCCGCTCTCCACCAGCAGGGTGACGAACCAGAGGCTCACCCCGAGGCTCAACCCAAGATAGACCCCCTTGCGATTGCCGTGACGCCAGTAGAGACCGAGCAGCAGGGCTGGCGCAAACTGGGCCACCGCGCCAAAAGAGAGATAGCCGATGCGCGACAAGCTGGTGAGATCGCCGAGCCAAAGGTAGAGCCCCCAGGCCGCCAGCAAGATCAGCAGGATGGCGCCACGGCGCACCTGCAACAGCAGCCGTACCAGCCGCTCGTCACGCCCCTGCCGCCAGAAGCGGCGCAGCAGCACCGGCAGCACCAGATCATTGCTCACCATGATCGCCAACGCGATGGTGCAGACGATCACCATGCCGGTGGCCGCCGAGGTGCCGCCGAGAAACGCCAGCATCGCCATGCCATCGAACCCGAGTGCCATCGGCAAACTGATCACATAGGTGTCGGAGGCCATGTCGGCACCCACCCACTGCTTGCCCGCCAGCGCCAGCGGCCAGATAAAGAGCCCCATCACGAACAGGTAGAGCGGGAAGATCCAGCGCGCCCAGTGCAGATCCTGCCCCTGATTGTTCTCCACCACAGTCACATGAAACTGGCGCGGCAGGCAGATGACGGCGCACATCGCCAGCACCGTATAGATGGCGAGCTCCAGCAGGTTGCCGGGGCTCACCGCCATCACCTGCGCAAAGAAGTCGCGGGTCACCTGTTCGTGAGCCTCGCCCGGTTTGCTCAGGATCAGCCAGAGGGCGAAGCCCCCCACCGCGATAAAGGCCAGCAATTTGACCACCGACTCGAAGGCGATGGCCACCACCATCCCCCTGTGGTGCTCGGTGGCATCGAGATGGCGAGTACCGAACAGGATGCTGAACAGCGCCAGCAGCAGAGTGACCCCGAGCGCCAACTCGCTGGTATTGCTGGTCGGGCTGATGCCGCCGCTGTTGACCATCAGCAGATCCAGCCCGGTGACGATGGCTTTGAGCTGCAACACCAGATAGGGGAGGATCCCCATGATGGCGATGAGGGCGATCACCATGGCGAGCCGCTGGGATTTGCCGTAACGAGCGGCGATAAAGTCGGCGATGGAAGTGATGTGTTCCCGTTTGGCTACCAGAATAAGGCGGGCCAGCAGCCGCCAGCCAAACAGAAAGACCAGCATGGGGCCAAGGTAGATGGGCACCGGCGACCAGGGCGATTCACTCGCCTGCCCCACGGTGCCGAAGAAGGTCCAGGAGGTGCAGTAGACCGCCAGCGACAGGCTGTAGAGCAGCGGTTGTCCCTTGAGACGGTGCCGTTTGTGCTTGTCTGCCACGAAGGCGATCAGAAACAGCAGCCCCAGATAGGTGAGCGACAATCCGATCAGCAGCCATCCCTGGTGCATCGATAACTCCTTGTCCATGTTGAGTTTTTGTATACAACCTCGCCAGTCTAGAGAGGCTGCAGCCAAAAGTCATCCCCTTCGGACAGATTGAAATTATCGTTTTTCAATAAGTTTAGCCTTGACTCTATATCGCAAAACGATAAACACTAGCGTCTGTTTATTGATAAACAATAATTTCATGCGCGCACGCTCCATCTTTTTTCTCTTTCAAGCAAGAGGTGAAACGATGAAACACCATACGCTCGGACACATCAGCGACCTTATCGAATGGTGCCTGCTGCTGACCCTGCTGGCAGCACCGTTCATGGCCCTAATCTTTCTGTCACATTCCATCTGGAGATAAACGATGAAACACAACAAGCTCGAACGAATGAGCGGCCTAATCGAGTGGGTTCTGCTATTTGCACTGGTGGCCACCCCACTTATGACCGTCATGGGAGCCTGGTCACACCTGTTGGGTGGCAACGACTATCTGCATCAGGAGCTGGTCGATGCCCTGGCAGTGAATGACGGTTCCACACTCAGTAATGTCCCACTGAACATGCCCTCACCAGTAGTGACCACTACGGCCCCCTCGATTGCCGACTACCCCCTCAATATGGGTACCCGCCTGCTGGCGACCTTGGTCATACTGCTGCCTGATGTAGTTTTCATGCTCATCCTGTGGCAACTGCTCCAGCTGTTTCGTGGCTATCGATGCGCCATGCTGTTCACCTTCGACCAGATCCGTCGTTACAAAATGATCGGACTGCTGCTGTGTGCCAGTTTCATCGCCGAGATCATCACCACGCCACTGCTGGATATAGCGCTCACTCTGCAAGGCCCTGAACTGCACGGCACCATCAATATCAGCTCCTCAAACTTTCAGTTGCTGCTGGCCGGATTGATCGTCTCGGCGCTGGCACTGGTCATGCGCGAGGCCAAACTGCTGGCCGATGAACAGCAACTGACGGTGTGAGGATCCTATGCCCATTATCATCCGCCTCGATGCCCTGCTGGCCGAGCGCAAAATGACCGCCCGCGAGCTGGCCCAGCGCATCGACATCACCGAGGCCAACCTCTCGATCCTCAAGAATGGCCACGCCAAGGCGGTGCGCTTCTCCACTCTGGAGGCCATCTGCCGTGAACTCAATTGCCAGCCCGGCGATCTGCTGGGCTACGAGCAGGAGCACTAACCCCTTATGAGTCGTCATATCACCCTGTTTGCCCTGTGGCTGCTGCCGCTGTGGGCCTGCGCTGGCAATGACGCGAGCGGCCCCCGCTATCTTATCGAGCGGGGCGCCAGCGCCAATGTGCTGCAAGTGCGCCTCACCATGCAGGGCAAGCCCCCTTTTACCCTGCTCCCCGCTCGTCAGTTGCCGGGCAGTGCCACGCCGGTTTCCCCCGCGCTGGCCTGCCTTGCAGACAACCAGCCGGTTGCCCTCAACCAGCCCTTCTCCTGCAAAGAGGTTGGCTGGCAGATCACGCTCACACCGGCTCCGGCAGAGGGTGCTGATGCCTCGGCCCAACAGTCGCTGCTGTTTGCCCCTGACCAGTGGCTATTGACCGAGTGGGGTAACTTTGTGCGCCAGATGGGGAGTCGCCAAGGAAAGGTTTGTCTGCCGGATGGCAGCTGCCAACCACTGCCGGATGTCAACCAGCCGCCGCTGATCCTGCCATTTGGTCTGGACACTGTGCCCGTCACCAAGCCGGATCCGCGGCTGGTGCTGAGCCATGACGAGACCGCCAACCAGCTCGATCTGCCAGCCTTGCAGCAGCAACTGAATGAGATCATCGACTATCTGGCCTTCCAGCTCGATGTGGATCCACCCACTCATCCATGGCAACTGGTGTGGCTGGGGCGGGATGTGGCGACCCGCTCCCTTGGCGGCGCCGCCGGGGATCAGGTGTTTGTCGCCAACTACCCCACCGAGGCTGGCAAACCGACGCCACAGGCCCCCTTGCGCCTGCTGCGCACCTCGGCCCACGAGGCGGTGCATATCCTCAGCGCTCGCCACTCTGCTCCACAACCCACCTGGGTCAACGAGAGCCTCGCCGAGTACCTCGCCATCAAGGCGCTGCGCCGCTTTCGGCTGCATCAAGTCACGGCGGTCAACGAGCTGGCCGAGCGGGGCAAACTGCTACCCCATAGCGAGAGCGGCCTCTATCGGGCAGCTCGCGAGGTGCTGGCGGGCGATCGCTCCTACTACCCGCTCTTTTACGTCAAGGGGAGCGCCTTCTGGGAAGCGCTGGAGCGGGAGTTGCAACACAATGACGTGACGCTGGCGCAACTGCTGCCCCAACTGGGCTGGCTGCCGGATGGCCGCTTTGATGCTGCATCCAATGAGCTGCTTGCCGGCACCATCGGCTCGGACACCTGGCGCCGCCTCAGCCGCCTCTATCTTGGCGAGCAACAGTAACGCCGCAAACCACAGCAACAAAAAAGGGAGAGCCGTGGCTCTCCCTTTTGTTAGGTGATGATTCAAATAGACAAATATCAGGCTGGAGCACTCTCCTGCCCAGACGGCGCAAAGGGGCGCAGCCGCAGGAAGAACACCGGCAAGACCACCAGCACCATCAGGAAGAAGATGCCGCCGCCGAGAGGCTCGAACAGCACGCCGCAAAGTGCCATCAGGGCCGCCACCGTCATGCCGAGGCCAAAGGCCGCATAGAGCGCCTGAGTCGGGATCAACTGCTCGGCCGGTAGCTGACGGGTCATAAAGCGCACCGCCCCCAGATGGCTCATACCGAACGTCACCGAGTGGAGCAATTGCCCCAGCACCAGCACCCACAACTCGGTCGAAGCCCCCAGCAATACCCAGCGCACCACACAACCGATGGCACCGGCGATAAAGAGACTCTGGGCGCCAAAGCGCTGCAAGAAACGCTTGTCGGCGGCAAACATACAGATCTCCGCCACCACCCCGAGCGCCCACAGATAGCCGATGATGGTGCCGCTATATCCTTGCTCCTTCCAGTAGATGGCGCTGAAACCGTAATAAGCGGCGTGGCTCCCCTGCAGCAGAGCGGTCAGCAGCAGGAAACGGCGCACCGGTGCGCTGCGCAGGGTTGCCAGCAAGGACGCCTTGGCGCGCTCGTCCTGACTATCCTGTGGCGCCGGATAGAGCGGCAGCCAGCTGAGCAGCAGCATCAGCACCAGCCCCGCCACCATGGTGTGCAAAATCCAGTCACTACCGAAGTTGCCCACCAGCGCCCCTACCAGGGTAGAGGCGACGATAAAGGCAAAAGAGCCGCACAGCCGCACCTTGCCGTAGTCGATATGCGCCTGCACCACCATGCGGGTTGCCAGCGCCTCACCTACCGGCATCAGGGTCGGGTAGATAAAGTTGGCAATCAGAGTGAGACCGACCAACCACCAGAGGTGATGGCTGAGATAGAAGCCAAGGAAGGCGAACAGACTGAGCAGAGATAACAATCGGGTAACCGGCAGCAGATGACCCGCCCCCTTGATCTGCCCCATCACCATCAGGTTGCCGGCAAAGCGGATCGCCATCCCCGCCCCCAGCAGGAGACCAATCATCTCGGCGCTGACGCCCACCCCCTCCAGCCAGAGCGACCAGAACGGCAAGTAAGCGCCGTAGACAAAATAGAAGGCGCCGAAAAAGAGCGCTAACCAGGAGAACGCGGGCATAGATCCTCTGCAACCAGATGACGGGAGCAGAATGATAACTCATCCGCCCCCACAGATCCCGATGGAAACCCCGCTAAGAAAACGGAAAAACTTCAACAAAATTGAACTATTACCGAAGGTACAGGGTCTACTTGGTAACACCTCCTCCTGGTTAGTGTTGCAATCCTTCCACCCGCCTATGGCGGGTTTCTTTTTTGTCCCCTAATCACTTTGCTTCATCATCAGGATCTGCATCTCGGATTCAAATTTAAATCCATCCTCACAACGAAAAATCATCTGGATACAACAAATCTTCGAGCTATCCTGCACCAAAACTATTTGTAGCGATAAAAAAACACCGGCGTTAAGCCGGTGTCAGGTGATAACTAGATCTGAACATATTGTCCCGGCTTAGTAAAACAATGAATTTAAAAACTTAACTCTCTCATTTGTTTTTTTTAATAGACAACTCTTATATATAGTGGCGTAGCCAGAGCCAGTCATTGACTCGTATGTTTCCAAATCACAGTCAGTATCTCGCATTTTTATCCATGCCTGCTGATTTTTCTTAAGAAAAAATGACACGGGTTTGATGTCTACACCCTCACCATGAATATTTATGGAGTCTAATTCCACCATCTTCTTTTTGTAAACAGAGTTTAATTCCGCATCTGATTTTTCATAAAGCGCAGAGATACACTGATACATTTCAGTCTCTGTTTTTTTGTCAGAGCATTCTTGAGAAAAAGCAGAAAATGAAATGCCTATTGATAATAAAAAAATTAATTTACCCATGATGACCTCGCATTGAATCTTTCTCGGGGGACTCTAAACACATCAATCCAAACACTTCTGTCACTCATCAAATATTTAAAAGCACTATAGTCACCAGACTCTAACCCCTCAACCAAAGTTGGAATAATAGAGTCTCTTGATTTCGAATGGTTATCACCTCTAAATGTTAAATCCACTAAGACTTCCTTTACATCTGTAGGTAATTGATCCCATATGATTTTACCTGGTGGTGCAAGAACATGACGAGAGCCTCGAGCCGCCTCTATTGTACGTTTTGTTGTACTTTCACGATCACCATATACAGATAAAAATAAAAAGTGTTGTTGCTTCCTGGTTAGTATTTGCTCATCCATAGGAACAGAATCATTAATCAAAGCAAGGTGATCTTTAGCAAGATCGCGTTTTTTACCGGAGCCAACAATTAGCCAAGAAGACATTTTATCAGATAATGGCCTTGCATTTTCACTGATCGCCGACAACAAGTTTGAAACAAACGGTTGTGTTTGCTGACCAATATCTAAACCTCGTCCATAAGTGATTCCTGATTGACCAATGACAGTACCATCTCTTTGCATTGGTATATGTGGCTTTCTCGAGAAGTATATGCTCGTGTCAACATCGTTTCCTTCAGCATCAAATGTGAGCTGCCCTTTGGGTACTGTGAGCCATTTTTCATCCATCTCATCATCAGAGATAGGCTCAGCCACCAACCCCATCATCCCTGCCGGATGAATAAACCAAGGCTTGGTATCACCTAATATCGCGCTGGCATCTTCCATCCACGCCATATTGTTGTGTACCTGCATCGCATACTCATAGAGCTTCGGCTGCTCGGCTAACTCCTGCTTTAGACGCGGCCAATCGCCAGGCTTTACCCATTCGCTTTTGTGCTTGATAAACAACATGCGCAACTTGCCCGCCAACTCCTCATCGGCCAGCGCGGCCTTGATATCATCGCCGCTCAGGGTGCCATCGTTGTCCCTGTCTGTCACCAGCTTGTCATAGAGGGTACTGAAAAATTTGCTCGCCTCTTTCTGTTGCGGATCTTCACTCTCGGTATCAGCCTTGTCCAAAAATCCATCGTCATCGCTGCTGCCATCGACCAGCTTGACGCCCAGCTTGTGCCAGTCGTGCTGACTGATGACTTCAACATCACCGCCCTGCAATATGAACTCGCCAGCCAACTCCCCGTCCGCAGCAGTCCGCTCACGTACCTTCACAAAGTTGTTGGCACCGTGAGTGACAATATCAGACTCTTTCACCGCCAACGGTAAGACCAGCGGCCCAAAATTGGCAACCTCGTGAAAACCATGCTTGCTATCGCTGGTGAGACGATAGGTAGTGACCTTTTTCTTTACCAGCAGGTAGCCTTGGCCACCGGTGACCCGCGCCTTGTTATTGATGCAATCTTCAAGCACCTGTTTGTCGCTTTCTGCCACAAACACCTCAAAGTGCACGGCTTTGCTGTCTGCGTCTTTCTCGAAACCGCTGGCTCCGGCAGTGGCTAGCTCATGCTCACCCCAATGACCGATGATCTCTCCGGCCTGCACCGGTATCGGGTTTGCGCTGCGGTCAACGACCGCATCGTCTTTGAATTCGACAGGGATACTCGGTTCTGCGGTTAGTCCGGCCCCCATCTTGCTTTTTGCCAGCCAGCCAACGGCACCTTTGCTGGCATTGGTCATCACCTGATTGGCACTGTCTTTGACAGTGCCGCTGCCCACCTTGAAAACCTGTACTTTACGAAACTCAGTCGTGCCGCCATTGATGCTTATCATTTGTGCCGGCTCACCAGATATCACGACCTCACTACCTGCAGGCAAGCCCAAGCTCTCAGCTGTGGTGTCAGCGCTTTTACGTAGCCATGTATTACCAGGGATCTTACAGCGAGCTGGTTTGCCTTCTGGTGGTGTCATCCACTTCGGCTTTTGTGGAAACTCCTGCTGTAATTGGCTTGCCGCAATATGGAACAGGCTGTCCGGGTCATTAACGTAGTGCACCAGATAGTAATCGTGGGGCTCATCTTTGTGGTTAAGCAGGCTCTTCACTTCCTGGCCGACCAACTTCACTTCAGCCCCCCTTTTCGCATAGACAGGTTTATCGCCAGACAGCCGACGTGTCAGCTTGGGAGGATGTCCCTCGACCACCGGTTCATAGGTGGACACACCTGTCCCCTTGACCATTACTCGCGCAGCCTCGGAACTGTTGTAGCTGTTCTCACAGGCGATGTGCATGTAGAGGCTGTAGAAAGTCAGACGATTCTTGTTCTGCTCACCGGCTTCGTAGCGATGACGTACCAGACAAAACGAAGGGGAGGTATACAAGTCAATCTTTCCCTCTGGCTTGCCCTCTTCGGTGCTACGGGTCGCCTTGGCTGGTTTGGTCGCCAGTCGGTAGGCCACAATCTCCCCGTCAGCAATCGCGCGCACTGCGCCGCTCGGGTGCCAGCCTCCGCTTTTACTGAAGTGGATACCACCGTGCCAGATACGGTTGCGGCCTATCGGGAAGGTACCGCTCTTGAGGCCGTTGATCTTCTTGATAAATTCATCGAGAGATGCAATCTCGCTGGAGCCGTTCTCACCCGCCAGTTGCATGGGATAGACGATTTTCATCTTTGTCATTCAATCCTAAGTTGTTCGTCGAACATCAAGCGGAGGGCTGATAATCGCTATCGGGCTCCAGCGCCTTGAGCAACGCCTCCATCGCCTTCTCGGTGGCAATCGCCTTGACCAGTTCAACCAGTTCCGGAGCTTTGACCACCTCAACCCCTTTGGGAATAACGGGAGCCTGACCAGCCCAGCCAGAGCCAGCTCCCGGGCTGCCTCCGGCATTGAGTTTGATGGCGGGGCCGACCAGCTTGATGCCGCTCGGGTCAACTTTGACAAAGCTGCCACCCCCCTTGAGGGTGATCTCTGAGCCCGCCTCCAGCACCAACTTGTCACCCACCTTGATATGCACCTCTTCACCCGCTTCCACCAACAGGGATTGACCCAGTTTCTGGTGCAGGGAGGTATCCACCGTCAGCGAATAGTCCGCCTTGATCTGTTCACGCTTTTCACCCTCCACCGTCAGGTGGTCGTTGGCCTTGATGCGAGTCACCCGATCAAAGTCGATGTCGGTGTGTTGGTCATGCTTGATGTGCCAGGCGGCATCGTTCTCTATCAGCACGTTCAGGTCTTTCTGACCGTGGATATAAATCTCTTCCTGTCCCGCCTGGTCTTCAAAGCGCAGCTCGTTAAAGCCCTCGCCCTTGTGAGTTTCGGTGCGCAGCACGGTGCGAGTCTTGTTGGCAGGCAGCTCATACGGCGGCCGGTTGGTGGCGTGGTAGGTGCGCCCCGTCACGATGGGCTGGTCGGGGTCGCCCTCTAGGAAGCTAACAATGACCTCGTGGCCGATACGCGGGATGGCCATCATGCCATATTGACCACCGGCCCAGCCTTGGCTCACTCGCACCCAGCAGGAGCTCTGGTCGTTGGAGCTGCCGTAGCGGTCCCACGGGAATTGCAGTTTGACCCGGCCATGTTCGTCGCAGTAAATCTCTTCCCCTTCAGGGCCCACCACCATGGCGATTTGCGGGCCATCCACCATCGGCTTATGGGGTGCCTCGGGGCTGCCGATACGGGCGCGCCAGGTGGTGCTCGCCTTCACTACGCCAAATTCGTTGTGGTAGACGGTCGGGCCACTGCCGCCCTCTTCCTCCAGCGCCTGCGGTTGCTCACCGGTGTGGCAAATATGGACGATTTGCCAGTCGGTGTTAAGGCTGCCATTGGGGTGTTCGGTGAGTGAGAAGTGCTGGCCCGGCAGCAACGCGGCGCTGTTGGATTTGCCGCTGCCTGCTACCGCGTCATTGCGCAGCGCATCGAGCCGGTGCTGGGCAAACGCCTTGCCGCTCGGGTCCTGCTTGTAGCGGCCCGGGTAGTCGAAGTGCTGATAAGTATCCCGTTGATGCTCAAGCTCTGCTCCCTGCTTTTTGTGGGAGAGGCCATAGGCCGGCGTCTTGAAGCTGTAGTCTTTCAGCTCCACATCCGAGGGGCGCACCGCCTCGCGGTAGTGGAACTGGCGCACATAGGGCCCTTGTTCCAGCGAGCGGTTGCCGAGGTTGAAGAAAAGCTCGGGGCCTTGAGTCAATGCCGCCGCGTCGTCGGCAAACACAATGCGGTGCTTGCCCGCTTCAAATTCGTGGAAGTAGAACAAGCCCTCTTCGGCAGCAAGGCGATTCACGAAATCGAGGTCGGTCTCCCGATACTGCACACAGTATTCCCGCTGGGCGTGCTCGTTCTTGAGCGCAAAGGCGTAATCGGTGATGCCATGTTCTTGCAGCAGGATACTGAGGATTTCATCGGGCTTTTGCGCCTGGAAGATGCGGGAGTTCTGGCGCAGCCCCAGCCGCCACAGGGCGGGTTTGACCTCAAGGCTATAGCGGGTACGGCGAAAGCCGCTGTCCCCTTGGGCAAACTCGCTCACTACCCCGCACACCTGGCGTTGCAGCTCGCCGTTGTACCACACCATGAGCTCGCAGGGTTGGTCCAGCACGGCGCCAAAGTCGACATCGGGCTGGCTGCTGGCCAGCTCAAGGCGCAGGTTGAACGGCCGATTCAGTCCCTCGTCCAGCTGGAAACTCGCCACCACGAAGGTGCTCTCGGGCAGCGCCCCCACCTTGACGGTAAATTGCAATCCGGTTTGATTAGCCATGGCTCTCCCCTCTTGTCACGGCCACGCGATGTCTGCGCCCCTCTTCAAGACCCCAACCGCCAAACCACGCTACCGCCCTCTCCTGTGCCACAACGGGCAACCAAGATAGCGGCGAACACGGGTTACGGGCGGATTGGGTCTGCATCACAGGACACCCTTTAGTGCTTTGCCATCCCTCCGCGCTCACTCGCAGGGCATCAAACCCCGGCTGGGGGATGGCAAAACAGAAAAGCTCCAGCCAACCCGTTGGCCAGGCTGGAGAAAATGCACAGTACAAGAAGCCGGTTGAACAACCGGCTCAAAGACACATTACTACTTACAAGGAATACCAAAGTACCGAAGCAAGGCTTACGCCTCGATGGGGGCGCGCCAGTCGTCCGCACCGGAAGTGCCGGCAACGGTGTGCTCCCAGTCAATCTTGCGGTAAGCCATGGAGACCTGGATAAGCTGGGTAAAGTCAGACTTCGCCGGGTCCTGGCAGTGGGGCATCTGGCAGTCGATGTCAACGATAGTGGCATCGGTCAGCACGGTAGAGAAGAAGTGCTCCTGCTTGCCCTCAACGGAGGTGCGATACCACTTCAGGGTCACTTTCGGCAGCATTTCGCCGGAAGCCAGCGCGTTGTACATCAGCGGCACGGCTTTGTTCAGGGCGACGGTGAACTTGAACGGCTTGTGGACACGCTGACCGGCAGGCTGACCGGATTGCGGGTCGGTCGGGACGGTGACAACGTGCTGGAACTCTTGTACCAGCATCTCGTCTTCGTGGCCTTGCACGAAGATGTTGCCGACTGAGTCAGAGGTGAAGGCCCCGGCGGTGATATTGCCCTGGGTTTTACCTTCGATGCTGATATAACATGGAGTTGGCATGTGTATGCTCCTAAATAAGTTGGTTAAACGAGATAGCACTCGACCAACCTTTAGCAGCGACCATGCCACTTTTTTATTCTTTATTTATCAGTCAATTACCTTCCATCTGTTCTCTCTCTACGCGCATAGATGCAATAACTTGCGCAATATCATCACACCCACTGGCAAAACTGACATTTTTAGTAATTTAATCTACGTAATGAGCAATTTTTTGCGTTAGGCAGCATCATGCACTGTCATCATCCACATTTTCAATCTGTGCCGTGTCAATGTTCAGTCTGACAATACCCTGCATCAGCGCCCATGATATCGCCTGATTTTTGCAGCTCGCACCCAGCTTCTCCGCTATCCGTTCAAGATGGAAAGTGACGGTTCTGGGCTTGATCCCCAGGATCTGGGCAATATCACTCACTTGCTTGCCTTCGGCAGCCCACTGGCACACTTCCTGCTCCCGTAACGTCAGCTCTTCCTGAGGCTGCCTCACACAGAGACAAACACGGGCTACCGCTTCAAAGACATGCACAGCCAGCCAGCTTAAAAAAGGAGTGGCACTCAACCATTGATGCTCGGTTCGTGGGGCGCGAGTGATCAATGACAGCAAGCCAACATGGCCATTAGCCCCATGCCAGGGAATTGTGATCCCGTCGCGCAGCCCCATCTCATATGCCTGCCGCATCACCTCCAGCCCCACCATATCTTGCCGCTCACAACACTCGGTGATCAGGCTGCCCCAGAGGATGGGGGTGCTCTGCTTCATCCCTTTTCTCACAACGGGATCCACCGTAAAGAAACGTTGTTTGTCGTAGCTCTGCACCCACTCGGCAGGGCATCCGTTAAAAATCCTCACATCAGGACGCTGAATCGAACTGGGAAAGATGAATCCCAGCCGGAAGTGGTCAAAACCCATCTGCTGGCTAAGGGTACGCAGCAGGGCCACTATGGTCTGCTCGTCAGAGGCCTCATTGAAGCGGGTAATCAGCTCAAGAGCGTCGGCGGTGTCGAGGAAAAAGTTCGATGTCGAAGTCAAAAGCTAGGCACACCCATTGTAAAGAATTACTAAATATCATTAACAATGAATCAAATAGCATAATATCTCGCCAACACAAAGAAAAAGGCGAAGCCAATGAATAACATGGTGTGAGCGGGTCACCTCACACCTGGCTACATGTATAAAAAATCCCCGCCTGTCAGGGCGGGGATCCGGTGCGGGCAACAGCCCTCGATCACTGCGTGTGTTGTCTTTTTAGAATACGTATTTGACCCGTGCACTCAGGTTGCGGCCCGGTTCGGTCATCATGCTGTTATCGGAGCCCTGGGCACGACCGGCGATGCGCTCGTAGCTGGTGTACTCCTTGTCAAACAGGTTGAAGACCCCGACGTTGAGCTGCAGATCGGTCATCGGGTTGAACTGGGCGTACATATCCACAACACCCCAACCGGCGCTCTTCACGTAATCCTTGCCTTTGCTGTCTTTACGGACTTTGTCCATGTCGTCCGCAAAGCGCAGCGCGGTGTTGAAGTTCCATTGGGACTGTTCCAGACGCACACCGACCGAGCCGTTGAGCGGGCTCAGGCTGTTGATGTAGTTGCCATCCCCATCCTTGCCTTCGATGTAGGCGAGGTTGCCCCAGACATTGACGATATTGTTGAGCCAGTAATCCGCCTTGGCTTCGACCCCTTTGGTGGTCGCCTTGCTCAGGTTCTGGTACTGGTAGACGGCGGTGCGTCCCTGCTGACCCACTTCCACCATCTCGATGAAATCGTCGAACTTGTTGTAGAAGCTGGCCAATTCATAGCTAAAGCCGTGGCTGTTGCCACGCACGCCGAGATCGATGCCGTCGCTGCTCTCCGGATTGAGGTTCGGGTTGGGCTCGATGCGATAGCCGTACGCCTGATGGTTCAGGGTGGAGAAGGCGCTGTCATACATGGGGGCCTTGAAACCGTGGCTGTACTGGGCGAACAGGTTGGCCGCCTCGTGGGCCTTGAACACCAGACCCAGCTTGGGTGACAACTCCCCTTCCGAGAACTTGTGCAGCTTGTCGCCTGTGTAGGCCGGATCGTTGTCCGGAGTCATCCGGTAGTAGTCATAACGGGCACCCGGGGTCAGCACCCAGCGCTCGCCAAACTTGATCTCGTCAAAGGCCCACAGGGCGCTGCGCTCGCTGGTGGTAGCCGGGAAACTCAGCTCGTTGTAGCCGACAAAATCACCGGGGGTCGTCGGCCCCTTGTAACGGGTACGTTCGTTGTCGGTATGCTCGTATTCAGCCCCCCAGGCCAGGCGGTGGTTGGCGACCGCCTTGTGGAACTGCAGCTGGGCGCCGATGTTCTTCTGATCGAACACGTTGTGATCCAGCGAGTTTTTGGTCACATAGGGGTTGCCGGGGCTGACCGGATACTTGGATGAGGCGTATTGATCCAGCGTCTGCTTGGTGCGGGCGAAGTAGACCTTGCTATCCATCCGATCGGCCCAACCTTGATTCAGCGCGATGCCGTGATCCAGCACCACAGAGAGGTTGTCGGTCTGCTTGTCGGTGATGGGCTGATCGAACACGCGGGCGGTGCCGGTACCGACCTTGTTGAGCTTGACCGCATCCGGCTCCTCGCCATCGGTCAGGTAGTCGACGGTCAGCTTGAGGAACTGTTCATCGGAGAGATTCCACTTGCTCTTGAGCAGCAGGGCGTGGGTACCGATATCGAAGTCGTTCTTGGTGGAGTCGAAATTCTGGGTCACACCGCCATCGCGCCAGGTGTAGCGCAGCAGGTTCTCCACTTCGCCGGTGCGCAAGGCGCCGGTAAAGCCCGCCATCTTCTGGTGGCTGCTGGAGGCGTAACCGCTGGTCACATCCAGATAACTATCCTTGCCCTTGAGGAAGTCGCTGGCATCCTTGGTGGTGATGGCAATCACGCCACCCAGCGCATCGGAGCCGTAGGCGGCAGACGCCGGCCCTTTTGCCACTTCTACCTGCTTGATCATGTCGGTATCGAAGTAGCTCTGGCCAACACCGCCCTTGCTGTAGGCATCGTTCTGGCGCACACCGTCGCGCACCACCTTGACCCGGTTTTCTCCCATGCCGCGGATGATGAAGGTCTGCGCATCACCCTGACCGCCGAGCACGGTCACACCGGGTTCGTAGCGGAACAGGTCGGCGACGTTGGTGACGACCTGCTCTTCAATCTGCTTGGCGGTGATCACCGAGATGGGGCCGGAGACATCTTCCAGTTTTTGCTCCATCCGTGAGCCGCTGACGACCACGACTTCATCCGCCTTCTGGGTGGCAGCAAAGACCTGGGAGGAGAGACCGGCAGCCACGGCGAGGGCAACCAGAGAGAGTGCGTTATGATGGGTCACAGCGAATCCTTATTGAGAACTGTTATCAAACAGGCCGCATATTACCCGGCTCTCGACAAAGATCAACAAGAAACGAAATCATTCTCATTTGTTTTGAACCAAATTGGTTTTACACTGTCGCCCTGTGTTGCCCTTATTCTCTATTAGCCCCCCGAGATGCACCGGCATCCGGGCATATCAGCCGTGAGATCCCATGATTAGACGACTTCCCCTGCTCGCCCTGCCGCTGCTACTGGCAGCCTGTGCCACCCCAACCCAGCCAACCGTGTCATCACAGTTGCAGACGCTCTATGACTACCGGCTAAGTAGCGAGGGAGATGCAGACCTGACGCTGGAGCAGGCAATCGCGCGAATTGCCGACGCCGACATCATTCTGGTGGGCGAGCTGCACAGCCATCCCGCCGTGCATCTGTTGCAATCGAGCCTGCTGAGCGGGCTCTACACCGCAGGTCAGCAGCACGGTCGGCCATTGGTCCTCTCCATGGAGCAGTTCAGCCGCGCCGATCAGAAGACGCTGGATGCCTATCTGGCGAACCAGATTGGTGAAGCGGCCTTGATCCGCGAAGGCAACGCCTGGCCCAACTATCCGAGCGACTATCGCCCGCTGGTGGAGTTTGCCAAAGCGCACCAGATGCCGGTGATCGCCGCCAACGCCCCCAAGCCGCTGGTGAGCTGTGTCGGTCAGGAGGGGGCTGAGTGGCTCGACAAACTGCCCGCCACACGTCGCAGCCAGCTGGCCCGCCAGCTGACGCTGGGGGATGATCCCTATCGCCAGAAATTTATGGCCTCCATGCACCACGGCGATGCCGACAGCAACGCCCGCCGCTTCGCCGCCCAGACCAGTTGGGATGACACCATGGCCGAGAGCATGGTGGATTATCTCGCCAAGCACCCGGGCCAGCAGATCATGCATATCGCCGGCAATTTCCACGTCGAGGGGGGGCTTGGGCTCGCCAGTCGCATCGCCAGCCGCAATCCGGCCCTCAAGGTAGCGCTGGTCGTCCCCCGTACAGATGAGACCTCTGTTGCAGATCCCGCAGCCGATGTGCAGGTAACCATCATGCCGCTGCCTAAGCGCTGGCAAAACAGTGACGAGATGAAGCAAGATATGGGCTCGCTGCATCAATCCCGCAGTCGTGACTGCAGCCAGTGGCTGCAACCCTAATCTTCAAGGAAACGGCGGGTAAAATATGGATGTGTTACTGATCATCGATGTGCAGCAAGGCTTGTTCAACGAGCCCCGTTACCGCCAGGAGCAGGTGCTGGCCAATATCAATCGGGCTGCGGCCCATGTCAGGCAGCAACAGGGACGGGTCATCTATATCCAGCATGACTCGCCCCCCGGTACCGAACTGGAACCGGGCACCCTGGGTTGGCAGTTGCACAGTGCGCTGCAACCGGCCAAAGGAGATAGCCGGGTGCGCAAGACAGCCTGTGACAGCTTTCTCGATACCGAGCTTGCCTTCCTGCTGGCCGAGCAGCCGGTCGATCGACTCATTCTCTGTGGCTGTGCCACCGATTTTTGCGTCGATACCACGGTGCGCAGTGCCGCCTCCCATGGGTACGAGGTGCTGGTGTTGAGCGATGGTCACACCACCGCCGATCGCCCCCACCTGAGCGCGGCCCAGATCACCGAGCACCATCACTGGATGTGGCGCCACCTCAGCCTGCCGGAGGGGCGCAGTGTGACCCTGCTCACCACCGACGAGCTGCTGGCAGTAACACCCGCCCTGCAGCCGTGCTAATCTGCGAGCCTCGCCTCGTTTCTCACTGGAGTCTGTCGTGCGCCTGTTGTCTGCCACCCTGTTGTTGATTGTTCCCCTGCTGTCGGCCTGCTCCAGCTTGCCCGGCCAGAAGTATGACGGGCCGGACCCCCTGTTTCTGACCCACATCAACGAGGAGGGGAGCAAGCGGTTCACCTTTGAAGCCGCACCCAACGACACCTTGCCGCGCGGCCTCTCGGCGGCCCAGAGTCAACGGCTGCTGGAACAGCGGGAAGCCTTGCAGGAGAACCTGCTGACCGAGACCCTGGCGACCAAGCAGTATTGCCGCCAGGGCTACATAGTGCTGAGCCAGACCTACTGGAAGGTACGGGGCGAGTGCAACGAAACGGCCACCGACGCCGATCGTCGCGCTTTTCCCAACAAGGCCAGCTGGCAGGATTGAACAGGCCGGATGAGATAACGCAATAAAAACGGGCAGCCCAGTGGCTGCCCGTTTTGTTATGACGGCTGTCGTGGTCGACAGGGATCGTCAGACCGGCGCATCGGCCGGGCTGGTGAGCTCGGCACCGTTGTCGATGCGCTTGTGCCCTTCCACCAGATGGACGAAATCCACCAGCTCGTCACCGGAGACCGCGAACGCCTGGCCGAAGCCCTTGACGAACAGCCCCTGTTCCGGCTTGAGGCGGAACAGTTTGAAATCCTTGAGGTTGGAGAGACCCTTGATGATCTCGCCAAAACGACCTTCCAGCGCTGCGACCGCCTTGCTCCAGCGGGCGTCGTCACGGGCCACCACTTCAGCAACCGCATCGAAGGTCAAGCGCTTGCGGGCAAACAGCTCGCGGGCACCGCTCTCATCCTCGATCAGCATCAGGGATACCCGCGGCACCTGTTGCAGGTTGCGGGCGTGGCGGGCGATCTCGGAGATCAGCACATAGTAGCCATCTTCCTGCAGCACAAACGGGGCATAGCTGGCGTTGGGATTGCCTTCGCCATCGACGGTGGCGAGCTGCAGGGTACGGCAGCTGTCGCGAAACTCGCGGATCTCCGGTTGCAGGCGGTTCTGCAGACGCTCCTGACGTTCACTCATGCTTTGACTTCCTCTTGAGAGTTGTGGCGCAGCGCCATAAAACGGGTGACCTGATCGGCCAGCAGCTGGCGTTTCTCGTCGCGACCCAGATAGACCTTGAAAATGCAGCGGCCGGAGTGACCGAAGAACTGGAAGGAGTGCCCCTCCTTGCCCATGAACAGCTTGCTGACCAGCGCAATCCCCGCCACGTTGTCGAGCTTGAGGTGACCATGCAGCTCACCGTCGCGGCCCATCAGGTTGTAGTAACCGCGTGCGTCCTTGCCTTTCGGGAAGGAGGCTTTTACCTCGAAGATGGAACCTTCTGATTCGACGATGGTGGTCACCGGGCCCCAGTCGGCCAGATCTTCCAGCAGACCTTGGGCGCGATCGGCGGGCAGCAGGGTCACCAGCTCGGCGGGCAGATGGCGAACCACCTCCCATTCGCTGATGGCGAGCTGGGCCGCCAGGGTGGACGGATGAGCGCCGGGATCCTGCTCCAGCAGCGCGTGAATGCGTTGTGCAATGCTCATGTTTTCTCCCTTTGCGGGACCAGATCGTCCCGCTGTTTATCATGGCGGCTACTCTAATAAAGCACCGGAATCAATGCAATTGATAATTGCTATCATTATCAGTGCATTTTTTCCAAAGCCTTGATATTCTCGGCGGCACACCCGTTTTATTCACCCCTTCGGAGGTTAGCATGGGCCGTCGTCTTGCCCTCGCCATCACCCTGCTCTGCAGTTTACTGTCCCCCTTCTCTGCCGTTGCCGCCGACGGACAGAAAGAGCGTATCGTCAGTATCGGCCCCGCCACCACAGAACTCATTCTGGCCCTTGGCGGTGAATCGAGCCTGATCGCCACCGATGTCAGCAGCCCCTTGCCAAAAGGGTTGCCCAAGGTGGGTTATCACCGGGCGCTGGCCGCCGAAGGGATCCTGAGCCTCTCCCCCACCCGACTGGTGGGCAGCGACGAGATGGGCCCGGCCCCGACCCTGGATCAGCTGCGTCGTGCCGGGGTCAAGGTGGAGGTGCTGGATACCGCGCCGACCCTCGCCAACCTTAACCAGCGTATCGACACCCTCGCCAACCTGCTGGGCGATAAAGCAGCTGGCGATCGCCTGAAGGCAGAGATCCAGGCCCAGACCGATCAGCTGGCGGCGCAAGCCAAACAGAACAAACCGCTCAAGGTCGCCTTCCTGCTGCTGCACAAGGGGCAACCCACTAGCATCGCCGGGGGGGACACCACCGCCAGCGCGCTGATTTCGCTGGCAGGCGGCATCAATCCGGTCGCCGAGTTGCGCAACTACAAGCCGGTATCCGCCGAATCCCTCATCGAGATGCAGCCCGATCTGGTGCTGGTCAGCGGTCGTGACTGGCAGCAATATGCCGACCCGGCCAAGGTGCTGGCAGAAGTGCCCGCCCTGGCCGCCACCCCGGCTGGCAAGCGCAACGCCATTCACGCCATCGACGGCCACGCCCTGCAAGGGGGCCTGAGCCTCAACTCCCTGCAACAGGCGAACCAGATCGCCCAGTGGATCAAGCAGGGGTCATGATGCGGTTACCCCTCTCCTGGCTGCTGGCCTTCACCACGGCCGCACTGGCGCTGTTGCTGCTCGGTTCGCTGGCAACCGGCCCCATGACCCTCACCCTGGGCGAGAGTCTGCGGGCGCTGTTTGCCGGACAGGAGAGCGGGATAGAGTCGCACAAGCTGCTGATCGTGCAGGAAATTCGCCTGCCTCGTACCCTGCTCTGCATCGCAGTGGGGGGGATTCTCGGGCTCTGTGGCGCCGTGATGCAGGGGCTGTTTCGCAACCCTCTGGCTGACCCCGGCATCATAGGTGTCTCCGGCGGTGCGGCGCTCGGCGCGGCGCTCGCCATCGTGCTGCTGGCCCCCCTCGGCCAGCAGCTGCAAGCCACCATCGGGGTTGGTCTGCTGCCGCTGCTCGCCTTTCTCGGCGGCGCGCTCACCACCACCCTGGTCTATCTGCTCGGCACCCGTGAGGGGGGCACCTCGGTCACCGTCATGCTGCTGGCCGGGGTCGCCATCACGGCGCTCTCCGGTGCAGTGATCGGCCTGCTCACCTATCTGGCGGACGATCAGATGCTGCGCAACCTGAGCCTGTGGCAGATGGGGACGCTGGCGGCAGGCAAACCGGCCGATGTGGCGCTGGCCCTGCTCACCCTGGCGGCCCTGCTGTGGCTCTTTATGCGCGATGCCAATCCCCTCAACGCCCTGCTGCTGGGTGAAGGAGAGGCCCGTCATCTTGGGGTCAATGTGCAATCCCTCAAGCGTCGCCTGATTCTGCTCACCGCGGCAGGCGTCGGGGTGGCGGTAGCGGTATCGGGGATGATCGGCTTCGTCGGGCTGGTGGTGCCCCATCTGGTGCGCCTGCTGGCAGGCCCCAACCATGTCAGGTTGCTGCCGCTCTCGGCCCTGCTTGGCGCCGCCCTGCTGCTGGCAGCCGATATGCTGGCACGCACCCTGCTGGCCCCGGCCGAGCTGCCGGTTGGCATCATCACCGCCCTGCTCGGCGCCCCCTTCTTCATCTGGCTGCTGGTAAAAGGCCGCCGCGCCCTGTGATACGGACTGTTATGCAACCACTCTCATCCTCACTCTCCGCCCCCCTGTTAAACTGCACCCGACTCAGCCTGCGCCGTGGCCAGCGCCAGATCCTGGATGGGCTCGATCTTAGTCTCGAGAGAGGTACCCTCACCGCGCTGCTCGGCCCCAACGGGGCGGGCAAGAGCTCGCTGCTCAAGTGCCTGACCGGCGAGCTGGAATATGAGGGTTCCATCACCCTGTTTGGCGCAGATCGCCAACAGTGGGACAGCAGCCAGCTGGCCCACCGACTCGGGGTATTGCCGCAAAGCTCCTCCCTCAACTTCCCCTTTCTCTGCGAGGAAGTGGTCGCCATGGGGCGCTTGCCCCACAGTGAACCGGCGGTGCGGCGTGACGAGATTGTGGCGGCGGCCATGACCCATGCCGGGGTCGAGCATCTGGCCAAACGGCTCTATCCCGGGCTCTCTGGCGGCGAGCGGCAGCGGGTGCAGTTTGCCCGGGTGCTGGCGCAGATTTGGCAGGCCCCCTCCCCGACCGAGCAAGCCGAGCAACCCCGCCTGCTGCTGCTCGACGAACCCACCTCGGCGCTGGATCTGAAATACCAGCACCAGCTGCTCACCATGGCGCGCGCCCTGGCCAACCGCAATACTGCAGTGCTGGTGGTGCTGCACGACCTCAATCTGGCGGCGCGCTATGCCGATCGGCTGGTGATGCTGGAGCGGGGCAAGCTGATGGCCGATGGCACGCCTGCCGAGGTGCTGACCCCTGAGCTCATCGCCCGTCTCTATGACTATCCGGCACAGGTGATCCACCACCCCGAGAGCGGCCTGCCGATGGTGGTGTGACAAATTCAGAGTGCGGTAACGGCAGGAAGTGCGCCATTCATCCCGGAAACTGCAGCGTATAAACCGGTTTTTCACACCCCATATCGCCCTGCTAACATTCATCATCGCCAGCTATGTGGTGTGAATATCCTCACACTTTGCTCAGGCAAAATCCCCGCAGCATCGCCGTCTACTTATAATGGCGCCGCCTCACAGAAGGCATAACTCATTGATGCTACGGAATAATTACAATGAAAAATATCAACAAGACCCTACTGGCTGCAGCCATTTCCCTCGGGATGCTGGCTGGCTGCAACAGCGACAACGACTCAAAGGCAGCTGATCCCATGGTTCGTTTTGCCACCTTCAACCTCTCTTTTGATCGCACTGCCGCCGGTATGCTGACCGGTGAGCTGGCGCTGACCCGCACCGAGCAGGATGCCCTGCTGGCCCGCCTCGCCGAAGGGAGCCTGAGCGGCGCCACGGAAACCAAAGCCAAGAACGTGCAGCAGATCCGCAACGTGGCGGAGATCATCCAGCGCACCCGCCCGGATGTGTTCCTGCTCAACGAGTTCGACAACGACGGCAAAGGCGAGAGCACCGCCGATCTGAAAGCCTTCAACGACAACTATCTGGCCCACGCCCAGCACGCCGAAGTGACCGCCATCAGCTATCCGGTGATGCAGAATTTCGCCACCAACACCGGCCTGATGAGCGGTTATGACCTCAATCTGGATGGCAAAGTCAACAGCGGCCCCGACGATGCCTGGGGCTTTGGCAACTACCACGGCCAGTATGCCTTTGCGGTGATGTCCAAATACCCCATCGACACCAAGCAGATCCGCACCTTCCAGAACTTCAAGTGGAAGGATATGCCGGGCGAGCAGAACCCCATCATCGATGACTGCAACAATCCCAAGGTCAAGATCCCGGCCAGCCGCCAGTGTGGTGATGCCTGGTATTCAGACGCAGCCTGGCAGCAGTACCCGCTCTCCTCCAAGAACCACGCCGATGTGCCGGTACGCATCAAGACCGAGAAGGGTGAAGAGGTGATCCACTTCCTGATCTCCCACCCGACTCCGCCAATCTTTGCCAATGCGGCACGCCACACCGTCAAGCACAACCGCGCCGAGATCGCCTTCTGGAACGACTACGTCAAGGGTCTCAACTACATGACCGATGACAAGGGCACCAAGGGTGGGCTGGCCAAAAACGCCAAGTTTGTCATCGCCGGGGATCTCAACGCCGATCCGCTCACCGGTGACGGCGACCTGACCGCCATTCAGGATCTCCTTAACAACCCGCTGATGAATCAGGCCATCACCAATGGCACCCTGATCCCGGTCAGCGAAGGGGGTCCGGAGTGTGTCAGCAAAGGGGCCGACTGCAAACGTAACCTCAATCGCCCCAACCCGGAACGGATCACCAACTCCAGCGTGCTACAGCTGGATCACGTCATCCCCTCCGCCAACCTCAACGCGGTCAAGAGCGGCGTCTTCTGGCCGGCCAGCTTCGAGGCCGGTTATCACCTGGTCTATGATGCGAAACTCGGCATCGCCAAGGGAGTCAGTTCGGATCACCGCATGGTGTGGGTCGATCTCAAACTCGACTAACTCTGCCATGACCCCGCTGCGGCGGGGTCTTTTATTGGCGATGGCAGCGAGCGGAGCGCTGCTTATTAATCCACCAGCTGGCATTGAGTTATCCATCCATAACTCCTCCATAGCCGTTGAATGGGCCTCGCGATCACAGAACCGCCGCGCCAATGGTGGTAGCATGCCTCCTCTTGCCATCCGGCCGCACGGCGGCTCCGGTGGCCCTCCCTCCTCCGCTTTCACTTTTTGAGGACATATCTGATGGAACTGCTTCTGCTAAGCAACGGTAAAGCCAACGAATTTCCGGGTCTGCTCGGCTGGGCCCGAGATCGGGTTCAAAGCCTGCTGGCTCGCAAACAGGTCAAGCGCATTCTGCTCATCCCCTATGCGGTGATCCGCAGCGACTGGGATGCCCGTGCCAACGAACTTACCGAGAGCCTCGGGATCGAGACCATCAGCATTCACCACTTTGATGATCCGGTCGCGACCGTCAATCAGGCCGACGCCATCTTTATCAGTGGCGGCAACACCTGGCGCCTCAACCAGATGCTGCATGAAAACGGCCTGATCGTACCGATCCAGCGTGCCGTGCGCGAACGAGGCATCCCCTATGTGGGCTGGAGCGCCGGTTGCAACGTGGCGACTCCGAGCATCCGCACCACCAACGACATGCCGGTTTGCAACGCCGCCGTGCTGCCCGCGCTGGGCCTGTTCCCGCTGCAAATCAACCCGCACTATCTGGATGCCAGCATCAGCGGACACATGGGCGAGACCCGCGACGAGCGTCTGGCTGAGTTCTGCGCCATCAACCCGAGCGAATATGTGGTGGCCCTGCGTGAAGCGAGTCTGCTGCAAATCACCGGAGAAAACGGCAGCGAGCGTCTGGAGTACTGGAGCGCCCGCGAGCAGGACTTCAAGATCTTCAAACACGGCCAGGAGCCGCAAGCCTTTATGGACGCCGCCCCGCTGGCCGAGCTGACCCCCTTCAAGGTCGGCTGAGCCACGCAGAGCGCTTCACTACTGGCAAGCAGATAGCTCGCGAAATCGTAAAAACAAAAGAGGGATGGCTCGGCGCCATCCCTCTTTTTTATCGTCATCTTTCAGCTGGTTGCAGCCTGATTACTCACCCTGCAGGGTCACCAGCACCTTGCGGGCACCGCCATCGACGCGATGTTCGCCAAGCCAGATCCCCTGCCAGGTGCCAAGTGCCAGCTGACCGTCACGGATCGGCAGTAGCAGGCTCACCCCGAGCAGGGAGGATTTGATATGGGCGGGCATGTCATCCGGCCCCTCATAAGTGTGACGATAGTAGGGGGCATCTTCCGGCGCCAGCCGGTGCAGATGAGCCTCCATATCGCTGCGCACGCTGGGGTCGCAGTTCTCATTGAGAGTGAGCGAGGCGGAGGTATGTTGCAGCAGCAGGTGCGCCATGCCGATCCGGTAATCCGCCAGCATCGGCAGTTTGGCCACCAGCTCGTCCGTCACCAGATGAAAGCCCCGCGAACGGGGCTTCAACGTCAGCAGGCACTGCTGCCACATCAGACGTACTCCATAAAGACGCGGGAGGTGAGCTTGGTGATGAGCTCGTAGGGGATGGTGCCAATCTCGTCGGCCACCCGCTCTACCGGTAGCCCCTCGCCCCACAGCACCGCCTCGTCCCCGGCCTTGTCGGTGGCGCCGGGCCCAAGATCCACCGTGCTCATATCCATGGAGACACGCCCCACCAGCGGCACGATGCGGCCGTTGATCAGCACGGATGTGCCATTGGGCGCCATGCGCGGATAACCGTCACCGTAGCCGATGGCGATCACCCCGAGCCGGGTATCGCGATCTGACACCCAGTTGGCGCCATAGCCCACCGGCTCGCCCGCCTTGTGATCCCGCACCGCAATCAGCTGGGTCTTCAAGGTCATCACCGGCTGCAGGCCATAATCGGCCGCTACCGTGTTGGGGAAGGGCGACACGCCATAGAGGATGACACCGGGGCGAACCCAGTCGCAGTGGGAGTCTGGCCAGGCCAGAATGCCCGCCGAGTTGGCCATGGCCCGCTCGCCCGCCAACGGTGCGGTCAACTTGCTGAACAAGTCGATCTGCTCGCGGGTAGTGGGCTGCTCCAGCTCATCGGAACGGCTGAAGTGGGTCATGATGTTGAACGGCTGCACCACGTTCTTGCACTTGCCGAGTCGTTCGATAAAAGCGGGCATCTCGTCGGCCCGCACCCCGAGGCGATGCATGCCGGTGTCGAGCTTGAGCCAGGCCACCACGGGGGCTGGCAGCTCGGCCTGCTCCAGCGCTTCGAGCTGCTCCCAGGTGTGAACCGCCGTCTGCAGATTGTTGGCCGCCAGCACCGGCAGGTCGTCGGCGGAGAAGAAGCCCTCCAGCAGCACGATGGGCTTGACCACGGCGCAGGAGCGCAGCATCAGCGCCTCTTCGATACGGGCCACCGCATAGGCATCCGCATCCACCAGGGTGCGGGCGACCGGCAGCAGTCCGTGGCCATAGGCGTTGGCCTTGACCACAGCGATGATCTTGCAAGCGGGAGCGTGGCGCTTGACCACGGCGAGGTTGTGGCGCAAGGCCGCAGTGTTGATTTGGGCAGTAGCCGCTTTCATGGTTTTCCCTTACGAGGGCACAAATGGTCTCCCCCTCATCGGGCAGAAGACCGCCACTCACTTATCGTCGTCGAAGGCCGGACCGGCATAATTGTCGAACCGGGAAAACAGGCCCTGAGCGGCAGCCAATAACTGGCTATCGGTCAGGGTAGTTGTGGTAATGGCAAAACCACCATCACCTTGGGTTTACATCAATAATCGTCATCAAACGCCGGGCCGGCGTAGTTGTCGAACCGGGAGAACTGCCCCTGGAAGGTGAGACGCACCCGGCCGATGGGGCCGTTACGCTGCTTGCCGATAATGATCTCGGCAATCCCCTTGTCCGGGCTGTCATCGTGATAAACCTCATCACGATAGATAAACATGATCAAATCCGCATCCTGCTCGATGGAGCCCGATTCACGAAGGTCCGAGTTGACCGGGCGCTTGTCGGCCCGCTGTTCCAGGCTTCGGTTCAGCTGGGAGAGCGCCACCACCGGGCACTGCAGCTCTTTCGCCAGCGCCTTGAGGGAGCGGGATATCTCGCCGATCTCCAGGGTACGGTTATCGGAGAGCGCCGGCACCCGCATCAGCTGCAGGTAATCCACCATGATCATGGATAGGCCACCGTGCTCGCGTGCCACCCGACGGGCACGGGAGCGCACATCGGTCGGAGTGAGGCCGGAGGCGTCATCGATATACATCTTGCCCTTCTCCAGCAGCAATCCCATGGTGGAGGAGAGGCGCGCCCAATCCTCGTCATCGAGCTGACCGGTACGTACCTTGGTCTGATCGATGCGACCGACCGAGGCGAGCATACGCATGATGATCTGCTCGGAGGGCATCTCCAGCGAGAAGATAAGCACCGGCTTGTCGGCAGTGAGGGCCGCATGCTCGCACAGATTCATGGCAAAGGTGGTCTTGCCCATGGAGGGACGGGCCGCCACGATGATCAAGTCCGAACGCTGCAAACCGGCGGTCATCTTGTCGAGATCGTTGTAACCGCTCGATACCCCGGTCACCCCGTTGTGGGGGGTCTTGAACAGCTCTTCAATCTTGTCGACAGTCTGCTCGAGGATCAGCTTCAGGGGCTGAGGCCCCTCGTTGGCGCTGGTGCGCTGCTCGGCAATTTTGAATACCTTGCTCTCGGCCAGGTCGAGCAGATCGCCGGAGGTGCGGCCCTGTGGCTCATAGCCCGCTTCGACTATCTCGTTGGCGACCGAGATCATCTCCCGCACCACCGCCCGCTCGCGCACGATTTCGGCGTAGGCGTTGATGTTGGCGGCACTCGGGGTGTTCTTGGCGATCTCCACCAGATAGGCGAAGCCACCCGCCTCTTCCAACTGTTCGGAGCGTTCCAGCTCCTCCTGCAGGGTGATGAGGTCAATGGGGTTGCCCGCGTTGGAGAGGCGGGTCATGGCCTGGAAGATCAACCGGTGCGGACGGCTGTAGAAATCCTGATCGATCACCCGTTCGGCAACCCGATCCCAGGCATCGTTATCCAGCATCAGGCCGCCCAGTACGGACTGTTCGGCCTCAAAAGAGTGGGGAGGAACTTTCAGCTGTTGTGTCTTGGCGTCTTTTTTCGCCGTCACTTGCTCTGCCATGCACATAAAAACCGCAGCGGGAAGGGGACGGGAATTTTACAAAAGAAAGCCAACTACGGCGAGCCCTATCTGGCGGCTCATACCATCATAAAGGGCCAAACCAGAGTCTGCTCTACCTTGACCATTTTGATTTTGCTTCGCATTTTGCGCTCCTTGCGACTCAATCTTCTGCTTTTCATCCGGTTTACTCCTCTTGTTTGACGCCGCATCGCGACAACCTCGTTCATGAATAATTCATGCCAGAGGTGATATTGATGAATACAAGCTGCGACACAATTAGGGACAGGCAGCCTGCCATGCGCCTTGCTGAGCTTGCCAAAGCGGAGCATGCCCCACCCACAGACGAGAGTGAAAAGAGTCAAAATGAAAAAGATGCTGACCCTGTTTGCCGTGATCCTGGCCATTGGCCTGGGGGCACCTCACGCCGAAGCCAAGAAGTTTGGCGGCGGCAAATCCTTTGGTAAAAGTTACAAAACTGCGCCGGCCCAGCCTGCGGCCAAACCGGTCGACAACAAGAATCCGACACTGAATGCCCAGACTCCGCCGAAAAAGAGCGGCATGATGGGCGGCCTGCTGGGCGGCCTGCTGGCCGGTGGCCTGTTTGCCTACCTGCTGGGCAGCGGTGCCTTTGAAGGTCTGCAAGGAATGGACTTCCTGCTGATCGCCCTGCTGGCGCTGGGTGCCGTCTTCCTGATCCGTACCCTGCGCAAGGGCAAGGTCGCGACGCCACAGCCACAACAGGCGGCCTATGCGGGCTATCAGCCGCCGCAATCTGCTGCCCCGCAGCAGTTTGAGCAGAGCAACAGCGCACCGCAAGCCACCGGCTTTGCCGACAGCGACGTGCCGTTCCGCCTGCCGCCGGGCTTTGACATGAACAGCTTCCTGGCCGGTGCCCGCGATCACTATCGCACCCTGCAAGAGGCGTGGAACAAGAACGATCTGGAAAAGGTGCGCGAGTACGTCAGCCCCGAGCTGTTTGAGCAGCTCAAAGCCGAGCGCGCCGAACTGACTGGCGACCAGCACACAGAAGTGATGTACGTCGATACCCAGCTGGTACGTGCTGACTATGGCAGCGACTGGGCCCAGGTGAGCGTGCGCTTCAGCGGCCGCTACATGGACCGTCAGGAGCAGGTCGAAGAAGACATCAAAGAGGTGTGGCACCTCGAACGCGATCTGGCC
Organism: Aeromonas sp. 604282; assembly: GCF_049170575.1. Taxonomy (NCBI): domain Bacteria; kingdom Pseudomonadati; phylum Pseudomonadota; class Gammaproteobacteria; order Aeromonadales; family Aeromonadaceae; genus Aeromonas; species Aeromonas sp. 604282. The sequence goes on from NZ_JAAKMV010000004.1 coordinate 244,005, forward strand.
AAGAACAATGCCCCTTGGCATATCGTCGGGATCGAGCAGCTGTAAGGTTTAGATTGTCACTACGCAAGAGGCGGCCCACGGGCTGCCTCTTTTCATTTCATCCCCTCACCTGACCTCATACAGGCGGTGGCTATCGTCATTGATGATTGAAGAGTTGTAACCGCCACCCAAACAACGACAAAGGGCAGCCACCGGCTGCCCTTTCGGATCACATCTGGGGCTATGCGCCCCGCTGACGAATCAGTTACACCCTTCGGTAGACGTTGAGTTCAGATAGCTCACCTCATTGCCTGGCTGATAATCGGCCACGTTGATGGTCTTCTTGATTTCGATGAACTCTTTCAGCACGGCAGCATCGACCAACCCGGCATTGATGGTATCGATCTTCGGATAGCCGTCACCACCGGAGGCGCTGAAGCTCGGGATCGCGAAGCTGTAGGTTGCTGCCGGATCAAACGCCTTGCCACCGATACTGGTGATATTGACGCTCTTGGCTTGGCAATCCACCGCCATGTTGATACCGCCAAACTGGGCATAACCACCGGTATTGCGGGTCTTGGTTGCCACCTGGCCCAGATAGGTCGCCAGATCACTCCCCTTCATGGCCGCCTTGTTGACCGTGTTGCCAAACGGGTGCACCAGCAGCACGCTGCGGTAGGTGATATCACCGGCCGGGATGCTGTCACGCACACCACCTGAATTGACGATACCAAAGTCGACCCCCAGCTTGCTGCTGGTCGCCGTGGTGATGAGACGACCCAGGTTGGTCTGCTTGTTGCGAACCGAGTTGCGATCACCAACCAGCAAGCCATCTGCCGAGCCAATGACGACATTCAGCTCTTGCTGACCTTTCTCCTGATAACCCAGCAGGGTGTTATACAGCTCGGGGTCCTTGGTGATCTCATCCTGGATCAACACCATGTTGGCCGGGTCCTTGGTCACGGCACCGTTGGCATCGATCGCCTCGCCCTTGGCGTTGCGCTTGATCAGGTTGACCGGGATCAGGTCATAGCTGGTCAGGGTCAGCTTGCCATTCTGGTAGTCAAACTGGGCGCGGCCCACATACTTGCCCCACTCGTGAGCCTGCATGATCCAGGTACCGTTTTGCTGATCTGGCTGGCAGTTATCACCCGGTTTGAAATTGGCGTACTTGTTGGTGGTGCCCGGTTCCATACAGACCGGATTCTGGGAGTGGCCACCAATGATGGCATCCAGAGTCCCTGCCGGCAGCGCACGAGCCATCTCTACATCGCCCGGCGCGTTGCTACCGTGCTGACCATCGGCATAGTGGCCCATGTGGGTGATGGCAAAGACCAGATTGGCCTCCTTGTTGTCACGGATCTGTTTGCCCAGCTTGGCCGCCTCGCTGGTCGGATCACGGAACTCCAGGGTCTGCACGTTGTTGGGATCCACCAGCTGGGCGGTATCCTCGGTAGTCAGGCCCAGCACGGCGACCTTGAGGCCGCTCTCCAGCTTGAACACCTTGTAGGGGTCAAAGTAGTGTTTACCGCTGGCCTTGTCATAGATGTTGGCCGAGAGCATGGGGAACTGAGCCCACTTACGCTGCTTTTCCAGCACGCTGAGGGGGTTGTCGAATTCATGGTTGCCCACCGCCATCGCATCGTAGCGAATGCTGTTCATGCCGACGAAGTCAGGCTCGGCATCCTGCAGATCGGACTCCGGCACCCCGGTATTCACGTCACCACCGGAGAGCACCAACACCTCGCTGCCAGCAGCCTTGGCCTCGCTACGCAGCTGCTCGACCAGAGTCTTCTGGGCAGCCATACCATACTCATTTTCGGCGTTGTGCCAGAAACGGCCGTGGGTATCGTTGGTGTGCAGGATGGTCAGTTTGCAGACATTTTCGGTGCAGGGTGCAACGGTGTCATTGCTCGAGGTATTACAGCCAGTCAGTGCAGCAAGCACGGCCAGTGCCACGCCGCCTTTGATGAAGTTATTATTCATATCCATATCACCTTGATTGTTTTGTTATTTAATGACCTTATCCAGCCGGTCGGGCGCCAATATAACAAACAACAGATGACCGTTTTTCATCGATGACTCACAAATTCCGTTAATTGTGATCTTCACCCCAACATAGAGCTTCTTATTGATTTCTAGAGTTTTTCGTTGAGATGTCACTCACTTGCAACGCCTTGTTATCAAGGTGGCGCCACGTATACGCCCCTTTATGGCATACTCCCCAGCCAACCATGCCCGAGGAGAGAGTTGATGGCCAAGTACGACAAGATTTCCCCCGAGACCCAGCAGGAGGCGATGAAAATTGCCCGTGCCAACCAGAAGCCGGGGCAGACCAAAGAGCAGACCCAGCTTATTGCGCAAGGGATCCAGAAAGGCATCGACGAATACAAGAAGCAGATGAAGGCGCGGGCCCGCGAAGCGAGCCGCCAGAAAAAAATGCAGGCCAAAGCCAGGCAACCACAGGACGCGCCACAAACCGAAGAGCAAGACGATCAGCTTGAACTGGTTGAAGTAAGCCATCAGCATCCCCTTCCCTGGATCTTGCTGGTGCTGAGCTGGTTGGGATTTGCAGCAGCCTGGTTCTGGTTGCACTAAGACGTGCTAGCAAACCTTTATCCGGGATCCTCTTCACAGCCCGGGCCCGGGCTGCTGGTGATTACCTGCGAAGAGTGGTTAAATCCCGCGCCTCTTGCACCGGACAACCGGTTTTTTGACGATCAGTTTTCAGGAAAGATGTTATGAACCCCGCTCCGCTCTATCTGCTGGCCCCTTTTGTTCTGTTTCTTGTGACCATGCTGCTCTATCGCATTTCGCCGCTGCGGGCGGTCGCCGCCGGTGGGGTACGCTGGTTTATCCTGCCGGCCTTCACCCTGTTTATTTTGCTGATCATCATCAATGGAGCCGCCGATCCCGCCCTGCGCGATCCGGCATTCCACTGGTTGATGCCGGGCCTTGGCTTTGCCCTGAGCCTGTTTCCGGCCCTGCCCAAGGCGCTGGTGCCACGGCTCGCCATCAAGGAGGGGGCCTTTGCCGCCCTCGGTCTGATGCTGATGAGCCTGGCCATGGTCTACTGACCAACTGGCCACAGCCGTTAACATGACTCAAGGGGCGCTCTGTGACGGGCGCCCCTTGTACAAATAATGGCCGGCAGGCATCTTGGTGACAGGATAACCAGCAAGGAGGCCAGATGGACAATCCGCCCGATTTCATGGCGCTGTGGGATTATCAGGATCCCGCCGCCAGCGCCCTGCGTTTTCATACCCTTCTTCCCGAAGCGCGCGCCGCCGCCGACCTGCAACTCGAACTGGAGTTGCTGACCCAAATTGCCCGTACCCATTCGCTGCAGCGCCAGTTTGCCGAAGCCCACCAGCAACTCGACGAGATAGAGCCTCGCCTCACCGATCAAACCCCCAGAGCACGGATCCGGGCCCTGCTGGAGCGAGGCCGCACCTTTAACTCGGCGGGCGACAAAGCCAGTGCCAAACCGCTGTTTGAACAAGCTTGGCAATGGGGGCTCAAGGAGAAGGAGACCTATCTTGCTATCGACGCCGCCCACATGATCGCCATCGCCGCACCGCTGGAAGAGCAGAGCCGCTGGCATCAACTGGCGATGGAGCTGGCGGAACGCAGCAGTGACGAGAAGGTGCGCGGCTGGCTGGCCCCCCTTTACAACAATCAGGGCTGGACCCTGTTCGAACTGGGCCGCTTCGAGGAGGCGAAAATCCAGCAACAGAAGTGCCTGGCCTGGCATCTGCAACATAACCAGCCGGCCAAGGTGTTTATCGCCCGCTGGAGTCTGGCTCGCCTGACTCGGGCCCAGGGTCAGCACCAGCAGGCGCTGGCAGAGCTGCACCAGCTCAAGGCCGATATGGCCGAGGCTGGCGAACCTGAGGATGGTTATCTGTTCGAGGAGCTGGGGGAGAATGCCTTGGTGCTGGACGATCCGCTGGCCGCGGAATACTTCTCCCGCGCCTGGTTTCTGCTGTCACAGGACCGCTGGTTCAGCGCCAACGAGGGGGAGCGACTGGCCCGCCTCAAGCGCCTCGCCAAACTCTGATCCCCAAAATAGCAAGGGCGGCACGCTAGCCGCCCTTTCTGCTGGCAAGATGGTTCAGGCCCGATTGGACTCCTCCCACCCCTGCTTTTTACGGTAAATGGTAGAGGGGCTGATCTCGAGCAGGGCCGCCGCCTTGGGAATGTTGCCGTCACAGCTGGCGATGGCCTGTTCGATCACCTCTTTCTCCACCAACCAGAGCGGACGAATTGGCCCGTTGGCCACGCCGGTGGCTGCCGGAGCCGATGCCACCGCTGCCGCAATCGCAGCCGGTAGTTGGGGGCGCACCCCATTGAGCGGTGGCGGCAGAATATCCGGGCTCACCAGCTCCTTGTCATTGAGCACCACGATATTGCGCACCACGTTTTGCAGCTCGCGTACGTTGCCAGGCCAGGGGTAGTCAAGCAGCACTCGCGCCGCCTCGACATCGAAATCCTTGAAGCGTTTGTTCTCCTCCTTGGCGTAGCTTTGCAGCAGGGTGCGCGCCAGCAGCAGGATATCCTCACCCCGCTCCCGCAGTGGCGGCAGGGTAAGCGGAATTACGTGGAGCCGATAGTAGAGATCCTCGCGAAAACGACCCGCTTTCACCTCCACCAGCGGATCCCGGTTGGTGGCGCAGATAAAGCGCACATCCACCGTCTCGAGCTTGCCGCTGCCGACCCGCTGCACTGTGCCGGTCTGGATGAAGCGCAGCAACTTGCTCTGCAGATCCAGGTCCATCTCGCAGATCTCGTCGAGAAACAGGGTACCGCCATCAGCCAGACTGGCTGCCCCCTTGCGATCCCCCTGGGCGCCGGTAAAAGAGCCCTTCACATGACCGAAGATCTCGCTCTCCATCAAATCGTGGGGAATGGCGGCGCAGTTGAGGGCAATAAAGGGCTGCTCGCTGCGGGGACTGCACTGGTGAATCGCCTCGGCACACACCTCTTTGCCGGTGCCGCTCTCGCCAGTGATAAAGACGGTCGCCTTGCTGGGCGCCGCGCTCTCGATGATGCGATAGACCGCCTGCATCGCCATGGAGGCACCGATAAAACCGAAGAAGGAGCTGCGCTCGAAGTTCTCCCGATAGTGGGCAACCAGCGAGCTCAACTGCTGGTGTTTCAGGGCATTGCGGACGGTGGCGCAGAGCCGCTTGCTGTCAAACGGCTTGGTCAGAAAATCGAAGGCACCGAGGCGCATCGCCTCCACCGCCACATCCACCGAGCCGTGGGCGGTGATCACCACCACCGAGCAGGGCAATTGCTGTTCGGTGATCATTTGCAGAATATCCATACCGGACATATCCGGCAGCTCCAGATCCAGCAGCACCACGGGGGGAGGACTTGCCAGCAACTGCGCCAACGCTTGTTGACCACAATCGGCCAGCACCACCTCATACCCCTCCTGGCGCAGGTACTGTTCATAGACCACCGCCAGACTACGGGTATCTTCCACCAGTAGGACACGCGATTTATTTTCAGCCACTGGACTCATCCTTGTATTTGATTCTGCGATCTATTTTGCCTTATTTTCGCGCGCAAACCCAACGCCAAGACAACTCTGTTATCCCGCGATTGCAGGGAATACACAAGTAAAAACGGCTCCTTAAGGAGCCGTTTTTAACTACAAGAAGGGATTACTTCTTGGCGTCATCAGCAGTCGGCTTCTCGATAGCCAGCAGCTCAACGTCAAACACCAGCACGGCGTTCGCCGGGATGGAGCCTGCACCGTGCTCGCCATAGGCCAGCTTGGACGGCAGGAAGAACTTGAACTTGGAGCCAACCGGCATCAGCTGTACGCCTTCAGTCCAACCCGGGATAACCTGGTTGAGCGGGAAGGTAGCCGGCTCGCCGCGATCGACGGAGCTGTCGAACTTGGTGCCGTCGGTCAGGGTACCGGTGTAGTGCACCTTGACGATGTCGGTAGATTTCGGCTTGGCACCAGTGCCCATCTTCTCGACCACGTATTGCAGGCCGGATTCAGTGCTCTTCACACCCTCTTTCTTGGCGTTTGCAGCCAGGAACTCTTCACCCTTCTTCAGATTCTCAACGGCGTCTTTCTCGGCCTTGGCCTTGGTCAGCTCGTTGATCTTGGCATCGTAATCCTGCAGTACCTTCTGGATCTCTTCATCAGTCATCTTGGCTTCTTTGCCCAGACCGTCGGTCACCCCTTTCAGGATCACGGCGTTGTCCAGTTTGATGCCCAGTTCCTGCTGACGCTCCAGGGTATTGGCGATGTAACGACCCATGGAGAGGCCAATTGCGTAGCCAGATTGCTCTTCAAAGCTCTTGGCTTCGGCCTTGGTCGCCTCTGCCGGCTTGCTGGCTTCTGCCTTCACTTCGGCGGTATTGGCCGCAGCAGGCTTCTCGTCTTTTTGGCAAGCAGTCAGACCGACGGCAACCGCCGCCGCCAACAGGGACACCTTCAGAAATTTGTTCATCAGTTTCTCCAAACTCCAAATACCGCTCTCGGTTCCATCGTGAAATGAGAGGTTTATCGTGATAAGCGCCTTATACTAACGCCGTGATCGCAGGTAACAAAAGCGTGAGACCGCAAAAATGATAAAAAGTGCCATTTATCTGGTGAGCCTCTGTTTAATGCTCACCGGTTGCGAGCAGAGCTCCCAACCCAACCAGCAAATGACCCTCGCCAGCACGGGTCTGCTGACCGCAGATCTCTCCAGTGATGGCAAGCAGGCCATCGTCTCCAGCATCAGCCAGGGCATCATCGTCTGGGATCTGGAACAGAACCGTCAACGCTGGCGCTGGAAGCAATCCGACTCGGCGGATGATCTGGTATTCATTACCCGTTTTTCCGAAGGCAACAGCCATGCCGTCACCGCCACCCCCGATACCTTTGCAACCTGGCGGCTGAGCGACGGGCAATCACAAGGCTACTACTCACTTCCTGAATCCAGGCTGAGGGACATCGCGCTCTCTGCCGACGGTCGTTATGTGCTGATCGGGCGGGAAGATGGCAAAGCTGAGTGGCTCGATACCCGAAGCGGTCGTCGCCTGCAGTTTCTGGGACACACCGAGCAGGTCAATACGGTGGATCTCTCCGCTAACGGTCGCTATGCCCTGACCGGCGGCAACGACTATAGCGCCTATCTGTGGGATACCCGTAGCGGGCAGGTGATCTGGCGCTTCAACCATGGTGGCCGGGTGATCATGGCCAGACTGGAGCCGAGCGGCCGCTACGCCTTCACCGCCGACAGCAGCCGGGCCAGCATCTGGGATCTGAAAACCGGCAAGGAGGTGAGTCAGCTGCAATATGATCACCGCTTCGAGGTTTACACCAGCGCCCGCTTTGCCAACGATGGCAAGTGGCTCATTACCGGCGCCCCTTCCCGTCAGCTCTCCCTGTGGCAAGTGAGCGATGGTGCCCTGCTGCAGAGCTGGCGCGTCTCGCCGCAACCCAAGGTGAAACCGCCCAGCGCAGTAGTCTACGGCGTCGCTTTGCGCGACAATAGCCACCTTGTCAGTGCCAGCTCCAGTGGTCTGGCCGAAATCTGGACAATCAAGTAAGGACCCGAAGGCCCATGAGTCAGCAACTTAACGATCGCATCGAAACCCTGGAAACCCGTCTCGCCTATGCGGAGTACACCATAGAGCAGCTCAACGACGAGGTAACCACCCAGGGCCGTGAACTCGATCGACTCAAATACCAGATCCAGCTGCTGATCGACAAACTGCAAAGCGTACAACCCAGCCAGATTGCCAGCATGGCCGAAGAGACCCCTCCGCCGCACTACTGAACCGGCGCTATCTCTGGTCTGGCGACATGGCTTGGCACCACTGTCAGCCAATAAAAAACCCGCGATTATCGCGGGTTTTTTATCATCGGCCTGGCCGTGATCAGTGGTGATGACCCTTGCCACCACAACCGCCACCACCGCAGCAACCGCCGTGACCATGGTCATCACCGTGGTCGTGGCCATGATCGTGACCGTGGCCAGCACCGCCGCAGCAACCGCCCTGGCCGTGATCCTCATCATGGTCGTGACCATGACCACCACAGCAGCCGCCGTGATCGTGGTCATGACCGTGATCGTGACCGCAACCACCGGCACCGTGAACGTGGCCGTGAGCCAGCTCTTCGGCAGTGGCAGCACGCACGTCCTTGATCTCGACCTTGAAGCCCAGAGTCACACCAGCCAGCGGATGGTTGCCATCCACTTTGACGAACTCTTCGGACACTTCAACCACGGTCACCGGACGGTGGCCATCGTCGGTTTCAGCCACAAAAGTATCCCCTTCGGAGACTTCCATGCCATCGAACAGCTCGCCCGGTACTTCTTGTACCAGTGTCTCGTCATATTCGCCGTAGGCCTGGCTCGGTGCCAGAGTCACTTCGAAGGCTTCACCTACCGCGCGACCTTCCAGCTCGGCTTCCAGGCCTGAGACCAGGTAACGGGTGCCGTGCAGATAGACCAGCGGCTCTTTGCCGACAGTGCTGTCGATGACTTCACCGTGCTCGTCGGTGACTGTGTATTCCAGCGTAACCACGCTCAGAGGAGCTACTTTCATGTCAGGATCCTGCGGATAGAAAAAAACGGGCTCAGAATACCCTAAAAAGCGGGCCGCGCATATGCCGTGCGGCGCCACTGAGTGACGAAAAAAACGGCAACAGCGTCAGCAAGGAGACCCTCATTCCACCCGCCGTTCCCTTATCAGGGGCGAAACACCCCGATCACCTCTTCCGCCTCGCGAGTCTGCTTGTCGACCTCGGCAGGCGTTTGTACCTGGGTATCGCCACAGGCGACGCAGGTCACCTTCTCGACTCCATGCTCCAGATACAGCATCATGTTGTCCAACTTGCCGCACGCCGGGCAGACTGCACCGGCAATGAAGCGTTTTTTACGTCTGGTTTCCATATTTGTTACCTCCAGGCAGCATCATATCAGGGTTTTTACATGCATCACGCCATCGAGTATCACCATTTTTCCTGCCAGGGCCTGCACGCCGGCAACCGCAAACGAACTCCGGTCGGGCAGCTGTTGCGGATCACCCGGGGCGCCGCGCTGCTGAGACTGGGCCAACATGAGCTATTGCTGCCGGCAGGCAGCAGCTTCTGGCTCTGCGCCGATGCCCTCGCCGCCTTCAGCCCCCTCAGCGGTTGCGAGTACGATCAGCTGAATGTCTCTTTGCGCGTGGCTCAGCCGCAGCAGGCAGGCTGGCTGCAGACGACCCCGCTGCTCGATGCCCTGCTCGACTCGCTAGCCCGGTGGCAACGTCCGAAAGAGTGGCAAGGGGCCTACGGTCAGCGACTGCAGGTGATCCTGGATGAGCTGCAACAGTGCGCCATCAGCCAGCAGGGTTATGGTGAGCTGCAAGCTTGCTGGCAAGCGCTGGCCAATGGCCAGCCGGAGTCTCTGCAACAGTGGGCACAACAAGCCGATGCGCCGATGGAAGGGAGTAAATTGCAACAACAGTGGCAACTTCTACAGGCGCTCAGATTGCTCAAGGGCGGCAGCAAACCCGCGCAGGTGGCCAGCAAGCTGGGTTATGCCGATGAGGCCTCATTGCAAGCAGCCTGCCAGCAGTGGGGAGTTGGCGAAGATGGTGATCAATAACCGGATGCCGGTGTGAATGCGCCAACTAAATTGGCTGAACGAGTCCAGTTTTTTGCCAGATGGTCGTTAACAAGGAAGGGCCATCCCCACCGTAATCCTTTATGCTAGAGACCTGAAGTGACTGCCAACGTTTCGACCAACAGGACATCTGCCATGACGAGCAAAGCCAATCAATCCCAAGGCATGTTGCTGTTTCACCTTTCGGCCCAGCAATCCTTTGCCATCGGTACTCTCAAGGTGAAGGAGATAGTCCCTTACACCCAGCTGACCGCCATGCCACACTCGCATCCGACCGTGTTGGGGGCCGCCAACATGCGCGGTTCCACCATTCCGGTGATCGACATGGCAATGGCGGTGGGTTATCGCCCCATCAGCAAGGAGGAGATGCCCCATTGCTTCATCATCATCACCGACTGCCGCCGTACCCTGGTGGGCTTTCTGGTACGGGGTATCGACAAGATCACCGAGTGCAACTGGCGCGATATCGAATCACCTCCCGCCGCCCTCGGCCACAATGTCTTCGTAACCGGTGTAACCCGGGTCAATGACCAGCTGATCCAGTTGCTGGACGTGGAGCTGATCCTCTCCCGGGTCTATCCGGACGATCCGAGCCACCTCTATCCGGTACTGACCGATGTGCAGCGGGAGCGGATCAAGCCGATGCGGATCCTGCTGGTTGATGACTCCTCGGTTGCCCGCCGTCAGCTGATGGCAGCGCTGGACTACATCAATATTCCTTATGAGGTCTGTACCAATGGCAAGGATGCACTGACCCTGATGCAGCAACGGGCCAGCCAGAAGACCCCTATCGACATTCTGGTGAGCGATATCGAGATGCCGGGGCTTGATGGCTACGAGCTGGCATTCGAGGTACAGAGCGACAGCAAACTGGCGGGAGCCTACATCATCCTCCACACCTCGCTCTCCAGCGAGATCAGTGTGGAGCGTGCCCATCAGGTGGGGGCTCATGAGGCGCTGACCAAGTTCGAGGCCAACGAGCTGATCCAGGCCATGCTGCGCGGCGCCGAACATCACGATCGCCTGCTGAAATAAACCAATGACTGGCGGGAGGTCACTCCTCCCGTCCTCCTTATCTTCGACACTGACCGGCTGACCCCATGCTGACCGAGAGCCACTTCCACGCCCCCTGGTGGGCCCGCAATCCTCATCTGCAGACCATATTGCCCAAATGGCTGCGCCGCCCCCCTGCCCGTTTTGTGGCGGAGCGTTTTGAACTGCAGGACGGGGACTTTGTCGACCTCGCCTGGAGCGGGGAAGTCAGCCTTGATGAACGGCCGCTGGTAGTGGTGTTTCACGGGCTGGAGGGGAGCATTCACTCCCACTATGCCAAGGGATTGTTCGCCCACCTGCAGCAAGAAGGCAGAGAGGCTGTGCTGATGCACTTTCGCGGTTGCAGTGGCGAGCCCAATCGCCACCTGCAAGCCTATCACTCCGGCGCCATCGGTGATGCGCAGGAGCTGATTGCCGAGCTGAGCCAGCGCTTCCCGGGCAAACCGCTGATCGCCATCGGCTTTTCACTGGGTGGCAATATGCTGGTCAATCTGCTGGCACGGGCCTGTCCTGCGGCATTGAAAGCGGCGGTGGTGGTCTCGGCCCCGCTGCAACTGGCGAGCTGCGCCGAGCGGGTCAATCAGGGCTTCTCGAAGGTCTACCAGAACTATCTGCTGCGTACCATGCGCCGCAATCTGCTCAACAAAATCAGCCAGCAGCAGAAAGCGAGTGAACGCTGGCAACCCCGGCAAGTGGAGCAGATTGCCACCCTGCGTGATTTTGACGAGCTGGTCACCGCGCCACTGCACGGCTTTCACAGTGCAACCCACTACTACCAGAGCTGCTCCGGCCTTCCCCTGCTGCGCCAGATCCCGATCCCGACCCTGGTCATCCACGCCGCCGACGACCCTTTTATGTCACACGCAGTCATTCCACGGCCGGAGCAACTCTCGCCCGCGGTGCGCTATGAGCTGAGCCAGCGCGGCGGCCATGTCGGCTTTCTGCACGGCACGCCCTGGCGGCCACGGTTTTGGCTGGATGAGCGGATCAGCCGCTGGATTGCCGAACAGAGTCACTCTGCAACACAGAACTGATTGCGTCCCAACTCCTTGGCCCGATAGAGCGCCTGATCGGCCCGCTCCAGTAGCTGCTCGCCACTCTCCCCGTTTCCCAGTGCTGCGATCCCCTGACTGATAGTCACCTGACCGGCGACGTCGGATGCCAGATGCTCAAGCTGCACTTCAGCCAGCCCATCCTGCAACCGCTGCGCTACCTTAGCTGCGCCCTGACTATCGGCATCGGGTAGCAGCAACACAAACTCCTCACCGCCGTAACGGGCAGCCAGCTCCGCCTCACTGCGCACCACACGCATCATCAACTGCGCCACTTCCCGCAGGCAGACATCTCCCGCCTGATGGCCATAGTGATCGTTAAAGCGCTTGAAGTAGTCCACATCAATGAGGATAAGGGCAAGCGGAGTGCCGCTCGACTGACTATGGGCTCTGCAACGTTCGAGTTCCTGACTGAAGTGGCGCCGGTTGGCAAGACCGGTCAGTGGATCCTGCTTGGCCAGTGCATCGAGGCGCCGCAACAGAGCCAGATTGTCATGCTCGCGAATTACGGCCAACTCAAACCAGCGATGCAGCATCCGGCGGCCAACCTCCAGCGCCATGATGGTACATACCACTTCAAGCAGATAAAGCTGGGGAAAATCCACCTCCAGCCACCACAAGCGCGCAACGCCAAATAGCAACGGTACACTGAGATAGGCATATAGCACGCGTCGGTCGGGATAGAACGCGATCAGCGCGGCCAGTAAATTGAGGCGCATGATCCCGTTGGCATAGCTTGCACCTCCCCGCAGCTCAACTTCACCAATGGTGAAGATATGCAGCGTCCAGACGCCCCCCCAGACCAACATTACGACCAGTGCGCACCATAGCCAGACTCGATCCTGCATATGGTTGCAGAGCAGGGCTGCAACCGGCAGTAGCAGTAGCACTACCATGACAAAACCCAACTCACTCTGAAAACGCCATGGTAGAGCACCATCACTGGCCAGGCCCGCCTGACTGTAGACCTGGTAGCGTATCGCAAGAAACAGCACCACCAGCCAGTTCAACAGCCAGAACCAGACCATGCCGCGACTGATAGCCTGCCGGCGAGCAAGATCCATGTGAGCCGACATCGTTGAGGGGGCCCGGCGTTGCTCTTCAGACAACATGTCTCACACTCCACGAAACGCGTAAAAAGAGGTTGCACTCATTTTATTGCGCACAACAATAGCTGACAGTTATACCCTTTTGCATCGAGATCCCTTCATGATAATCCCCTGGCAAGCATTGGATGCCGATACCCTGACCAACCTGATCGAGCACTTTGTGCTGCAGGAAGGCACCGAATATGGCGAGCATGATGTGCCGCTTGAGGCTAAGGTCGCTATGGTAAGGACTCAATTACAGCAAGGCATCGCCGTGATCGTCTATAGCGAGTTGCATGAATCGGTCAATATTGTGCCGCGTGATCGTTTCAACGAGCCGTCTTGACCATCTCGGGTTCACGCCCGTATAACGAAACTCCCAAGGAAGAGAGCATTCTATGTCGGCCAAGCATCCCATTATCGCCGTCACCGGGTCGTCCGGTGCCGGTACGTCTACCTCCACCATTGCCTTTAGATCTATGTTCCACCAGCTGGGTTATCAGGCGGCCGTGGTAGAAGGTGACAGTTTTCACCGCTATACCCGCCCCGAGATGGACGTGGCAATCCGCAAGGCGCGCGAGCAGGGACGCCACATCAGCTATTTTGGCCCCGAGGCCAATGACTTCGGCTTGCTGGAGAGCTTCTTCCAGGGCTATGGCCAGGATGGCACCGGTCAATATCGCCGCTATCTGCACAGCTTTGACGAGGCGGTCCCCTTCAACCAGATGCCCGGCACCTTTACCCCCTGGCAGCATTTGCCGAACGATACCGACCTGTTGTTCTACGAAGGGTTACACGGCGGTGTGGTCACCGAGGATCACAATGTGGCCCGCCACGTTGACTTTCTCATCGGCGTGGTACCCATCGTCAACCTGGAATGGATCCAGAAGCTCATTCGCGATACCTCGGAGCGTGGCCACTCCCGTGAGGCAGTGACCGACTCCATCGTCCGTTCCATGGATGATTACATCAACTTCATTACCCCGCAGTTCTCCCGTACCCATATAAACTTTCAGCGAGTACCGACGGTGGATACCTCCAACCCCTTCAGCGCCAAGGTGATCCCGAGTCTGGACGAGAGTATGCTGGTGATCCGGTTTCGTGGCATAAAACAGGTTGATTTTCCCTACCTGTTGTCAATGATCGATGGATCATTCATGTCGCGGATCAATACCATCGTCGTGCCGGGCGGCAAGATGGGGTTTGCCATGGAGCTGATCCTCAAGCCACTGATCCAGCAACTGCTCGAAACGGGCAAAATCACCTGATACAAAGGAGCTTATGATGCGCTTTGCCTCTCTCTCTGTGGTGCTACTTGCCCTGCTGGGTGGCTGCAGTAGCGGGCCGTCAGCACCAACGTTTGAGCCCGGAACCATGGTGGCTCGCTCGCTCGGTGACTGGACCTTCGGCGCCACTCCGCGCTACGCACTGGCTGAACAATATCAGTTTGCCGGCGATCAGGCCGAAGGATGGCTGGAACCCATCCAGAATGCGGTCAGTAAAGAACTCAATGGCAAGGGGTGGCAGAGCGTTCCTCTTGATGAAGCGGATCTCTGGGTCGCTATCGGTGTAGCGGGTAACAAGGATATCAGCGATGGACAGATTTTTTCCCGCCTTGGCATGACGCCCGGGGTGCAGGCCACACCGGATCAGCGCAAGGGCACCCTGGCCATCGTGCTACTCGACCGCAAAACCCAGAAAGCCGTCTGGAGTAGCGCCATCTCGCTGGCCAGCGATGTCGCCATTGCCGATAACCAGCGCCAGGCTCTCAGCCAACAGCTCGCGGCCAAACTGCTGGCACCAGTACCAACCCACTGACGTCCTCATCATTTTTGTTGATGCTTTTAATAAGAAGAGCGGCTTGTCGAATGACAAGCCGCTCTTCTTGCGGGAACACACCGGGATTACTTCAGCGTACAGGTCAGCAGCGTCACCCCTTTCTGGGTAAGGAGAGCTTGTTTTTCCTGATTCCAGAAGGTGGTCAGGCCGTCAGAATATTTGGCGCCAGACTCTGACTCCACACGCGCCAGCTTGTGGTAAACACCGGCATAGGGGAACTGCACCATATCAGCCTGGGCATCATAGGTAACGGCCAGCATCTCTTCGCCACACTGGTATTGGCTGTATTGATACTGGGTAGGTTGCGGGCTGCTGCACGCCGCCAGGCCCAAAAGGGGAAGCAGAGCGATCAATTTTTTCATTGCACTTTCCTTATGTAATGGCTTTATGTCATGGCCTTGTGCAGTGGCCTTACGTAACGGCCTTATGCCAGGGTACCAACGAAACTATCGTTATCAAGCTTCAACAATTTGATAACTATGGGTAATTTGTACCGCTTTTTCCAACATCAGGGAAACAGAACAGTATTTTTCCATCGACAGATCGACCGCTCTGGCCACCTGTTTCTCTGCCAATCCCTTGCCTGTCACCACGAAGTGCAGATTAATCTTCTCGAAAACCCGGGGCACGCTATCGACCCGTTCGCCACTGACATCAACATGACATGCGCTCACCGACTGGCGCGCTTTTTCGAGGATGGAGACCACATCAATGGAGCTGCAGCCACCGACCGCCAGCAGGATCATCTCCATCGGGCTGGCCCCCTCACCGGGGTTGGCACCATCCAGGATCACCTTGTGACCGGATTCACTCTCACCCACAAACTTCATCCCTTCCACCCAGCTGACCTTGGCTTTCATCTCGCACTCTCTCCTGTTAATCATGATGATGGATCCCTAGCATAACCCAGTCGCTTATCTCTGCCGAACAGGGGGAGTTGGGATGGAAATAGATCAAAATCAACATCTCCGACCTCTATCTTCCCTAGAATGGCCGAAGCGGCGCAGCAGGCATTACTCAAAGGGCTCTGTCAAAAGCCCGCAAAGCCTTGTCAGCACAGGCAAAGGCTCTTATCCTACTGCGACCAATACAAGGAATGGCAAGATTGGCAGCTTGCCCGGACGCACAAGTCCATAAAAAGACACTACAGAGGAATTCTCATGGTCATTGGCAAACCGCAAAGCGATCCCACCCTGGAATGGTTCTTGTCGCACTGCCACATTCATAAGTATCCCGCCAAGAGCACCCTGATCCATGCGGGTGAAAAAGCGGAGACCCTCTACTACATCGTCAAGGGCACTGTGGCCGTCTTGATCAAGGACGATGAGGGCAAAGAGATGATCCTCTCCTATCTGAACCAGGGCGATTTCCTGGGCGAGATGGGGATGTTCGAGGAGAACGAGAATCCCGAGCGCTCCGCCTGGGTTCGCGCCAAAGGCTCTTGCGAAGTGGCAGAGATCTCCTACAAGAAGTTCCGCCAGCTGATCCAGGTCAACCCGGACATTCTGATGCGTCTCTCTGGCCAGATGGCCAAGCGCCTGCAACACACCAGCCAGAAAGTGGGTAACCTCGCCTTCCTGGATGTGACTGGCCGGATCGCCCAGACCCTGCTCAACCTGGCCAAACAGCCGGATGCCATGACCCACCCGGATGGCATGCAGATCAAGATCACCCGTCAGGAGATCGGCCAGATCGTCGGCTGCTCCCGTGAAACCGTGGGCCGCATCCTGAAGATGCTGGAAGAGCAGGAGCTCATCTCTGCTCACGGCAAGACCATTGTGGTATTTGGCACTCGCTGATGACCCGTCCGCAGGCCTGGCTGAGGCCTTGGGATAAAAAAGGCTGCTACGGCAGCCTTTTTCGATCCTCTCCCCTATAATCCCGAACGCCTTTCACTGTTCCGGCATTCGCCCAGAGAGTTACTATGCACCTTCAATGTCCCCGTTGCCGCAGCCCGCTCCATCTTCATGAAGCCTCCCAGGGGCGCTATTGCGGCAACAAACATCACTTCGATCCGGCACCGGAAGGTTATCTGGATCTCATTCCCGGCAAGAAAAACCCCAAAGACAGCGACAGCCGCGCCCTGATGCGCGCCAAGCACCATTTCCTGGAAGCCGGACACCAACTGCCGCTGGTTGAAGCAATGGCCTCCCTGCTCTCTCCGCTGGCCCCGCAAGAGTTGATCCATCTCGGGTGCGGTGAAGGCTACTACTGCCGTGCTCTGGCAGAGCGCCTGCCCGGCTGGCAGTTTGCCGGGATTGATATCGCCAAAAACACCATCTTTGCTGCAAAAAAAGCGCAGCCGGACGGTCAATTTGTCATTGCCGATCCCGCCCGTGCGCCGCTGCAACCAGGCTCGGTTCAGGTGTTGCTGGTCAACGATCTCAAGGTCAAGACCGAACAACTGGTCAGCTGGCTGGCCCCCGGCGGCTATCTGCTCTATCTGCAGCCTGGCCCGCGTCATCAGTGGCAACTGCGGGTCAGCCTCAATCCGGTGAGTATGGAACACCCCCTCAGCTGGCCAACCCTCGACGGCCTCAATTTGATGACTCAACAGCGCTGCCAGTTCAGCTTCACCATGGATCAGGCCATGCGCAGCTTTATTCTGGAGACCAGCCGTCTCGGCTGGCGGGCAACCGGTGAGCAGCGTCACGCTTTCGCTCAACAGGGTCCGGATGAACTGGAACAGGATCTGCTGCTGACCCTGTGGCAAAAAGCAAGTTGACTACCTGGCAAGACACTCAAAGGGGCTGGGTTTCCAGGATAGCGTCGTCATCAGTGCGGGTACACAGGGAGGTGTAACAAACTGAAGCGCTGTCACGCACCCCTGGCGTTGGCTTATTTTGGCGCAATTCCTCACTGTTGCAGCAGATATAAACAAGGTATTGTTCATCAGATAACGTGCAATGTTTCCAGTATTACAGCCTGAATATGGCTGACCTTATACATGGAGCACCGATGGGACGAGGAGTGAGACTCACCGATTTTTAAACTGCCCTTTATCGGATAGAGCAAAACTGGTGAGTTGATATGCTGGCAGACGCCGACGCGTTATGGCTGTCAGGGTAAACTAGCCCATTCTTATATGGTTACGTGCAGGAAACACGGGATGGACCTGCTAGCTCCTTGACAGCAAGTACCTTAAGCAATCTGCGGAGTACTAGGTGGGTATACGTGCTGTATCCAAAACTGGGTATCGCAAGCCAGACTACCTACAGCATCAGCGCTGGGCATATCACATAGGCAACCACCATTCTCACCACTTCAACCGCCCTTTCAACCAGCTCAAGAGTGGCACGAGCAGGTCATGTTAGTGAACTCATCAGCACTCCGGATCTCCAATCTAACTATTTGTCAGCAAAAAACGGATGGAGAACCTGAGCATTATGGCGCAATACATGCTCATGCAAGATAGCAGACAACCAGGTTCACAAAGTGCTACAGGTTGTGTGCCGTCTGCTATCCAGAAAAGCGTTGGCACTATCAGCTGTGACACAGCTCACAACTTGCTTTATCGGCTTGGTTGATGAGGAATGTCGAAATACATAAAAATTAAAATGATAATAACACATTGAATTTAATTGCTTTTCACCTACTTCAAAAATGTCTTTTCTGATATTTCCAGCCCCCTTCCCCGCTCAATTAAACGGCGACAGATTCAGGCCCAGTCAAGGTTCAGGCGCCTACCGTGTGGTTATCGGACCCTTTCCGATTTCCATAGAGCCGATCACAGGTTCGGAAGTGTTTACATCAGAGGAAACATGGATATGAAAAAATCTGCACTGACTATGGCCATCACCAGCTTAGTACTGGCCAGCGGCGCTCAAGCAGCCACTGTTATTAATCAAAATGGTACTAAGCTGGATATTGGTGGCCGAGTAAACGGTGAATATTATGCCTCCGGTAACAAAGATCTCCGTGGTGATTCAAGCTATTTTCGCCTGCATGTTAACGGTGAAACGGCTATCAATAATGAGCTAAATGCTTTTGGTTTCGCTGAGTATAACTTGCCAACCTCTGGCTCTGACAACGATGAACTGCGTTATGCCTATGCAGGTATGAAGCATGATACTTTCGGAACGTTAGTCTATGGTCGTCAAGATGGTTTGTTCGATAAAGCAGTAAAGAACACCACTGATATCATGCCAGAATTTGGTGGTGATGGCCTTGGTAAAGTAAACGATCTATTTGGTACTGGACGTAGCAACGGTCTGCTTCAGTACATCTATACATACGATGGCCTCTCCTTGGGTGCTCAGTTTACCGGTGAAGGTAAAGCTCAAAATAATGACCGTTTTACCAATTCTGGTAATCATTTGATGGGGACTGGTAACGGTTTCGCCACATCAGCTACTTACAACTTTGATAATGGTCTCGGTTTGGGTGTTGCTTATAACCAAGCCAAGAAAACTAACGATCAAAGAAACTATTCATCGTTTGGTGGCGACCATGATGCCAAACTTGTTGGTGGCGCAATTAGCTATACCAATAGCGGTTTCTACATGGCAGTCAACTACTCTCATGGTGAATATCAGTCTATCGTAAACAATGGTTTTGCTGCAGAGAGCAATGGTTATGAAGCCGTAGCAAAATATCGTGCTGGCGACTTTGAACCCATCGCAGCTTACATTAGAGAAGATGTAAAAGACACCTCTAACAATATTAGCGGCCGCCTTAACGAATATGTTGACCTGTCCGTAAGATATTACTTCACCGAGAATTTCACTACCTTTGTAGATTATAAAATGAATCTGCTGGATGATGGTTCCATGAGTGGCTATAGCAAATATGGTCAGCCGACAGATGATATCGTAGCTATCTCCATGGAATATAACTTCTAATTACAGATAGCATTAAAATAAAAAATGCCGGTCATCCGGCATTTTTTTTTGCTTTTTCTTTTTGTCTTTAAAAACAATCATCAATTAATTGCTGACACAATTTGCTACAGATAAACACATTCATAACACATATCTTGGTTACACTTTAATAATTAATGAGCATACTTGATTTTGTAAATTAATACAGAATATATCTATCAAGTATTAAATATCGCCAAGGATGATTTCTGCTGTTCACTTACAGTCATAAGGTTATATCTTCTTGCCACCCATATTTTTATCAGCCAGGTAATAAATGCATGTATAGAAAACATACTCTATTGTTATCCTTTGTTATTTTTAGCTGCTCAGCACTACTCAGTGGATGCAATAGAAATACTAACACGCCATCTATAAGTACCTTACCTACTGAGGTTAGTTATATTAACTTAGTTAATGAAAACATCCCTGTCATTACAAGTTTAGTTGGTAGAGTTGAAGCAGAGCGTGTCTCTGAAGTAAGGCCCAGAGTTGATGGAATAATTTTAAAGCGTTTCTTTGAAGAAGGTGCTGATATAAAAAAAGGACAAATACTGTATCAGATTGATCCAACACCATATGAGGCAACAGTCAAAAAACTCAAAGCTGAATTAGCAAAAGAACAGGCTAATGAAGAGATGCTGAGACTGCAAGATGAACGATTTAAATATATTTTAAGCAAACATCTTATAAGTAAACAAGATTATGATAAGAATCACTCAGCTTGGCAACAGGCAAAAGCTGCCGTCATGGCTGCTAAAGCAGCACTAGATGAAGCTGAAATAAATCTTGGTTATACAAATGTACGAGCCCCTATCAGCGGAAAAATCGGTCGCTCGAATATCACTGAGGGCGCGCTGGTCACCGCCAACCAAACGGCAGCGCTTGCATCTATACAACAACTTGATCATGTCTATATTAACGTGAATCAGTCATCTACTGACCTCATCAATCTAGAAAACGCCGTAAGCAAAGGAAAAATCACTAACCTTAGCTCAACAGGAAATAATGTAAAAATATCATTAATGAATGATACCGATTACCCTCATCTTGGCAGTATAAAATTTTCTGACATTAGTGTTGACCAAGATACAGGTATGGTATTGGTTCGTGTAACAGTGCCGAATCCGGAACACAAATTACTACCGGGCATGTTTGTCAAAGCTTCAATAAAAGAGGGTTCATTAAAGGACAGCTTTTTAATACCCCAGAAAGCAATACAGAGGGCTCCTCGCGGAGAAGCATTTGTAATGACACTAACCAAAGATAATCATGTTGCAATAAAAAATGTGTCGCTAGGTAAAATGACTGGTTCTAATTGGACTGTTACATCTGGTTTGTCAAGCATTGATAAAGTTATTGTTGAAGGGATTCAAAAAATCAATCCTGGTGATTTAGTAAAACCATACCTTTATAACTAAGGCCGGAGTATCTATCACATGGCTCGTTTTTTTATAGATCGCCCTATTTTTGCTTGGGTTTTAGCCATAATAATAATGCTCTCAGGCATATTATCCATTATCTTTATGCCTATAGAGCAATACCCTGATATCGCCCCCCCAGTAGTTCGAATTACTACAAGTTACCCCGGTGCGTCAGCTGAAACTGTAGAGAATACAGTAACTCAGAATATTGAGCGGAAAATGCTTGGTATCGATAATCTGATGTATATAAAGTCAACGAGTGATTCGAATGGTAATGGTGTCACTCAACTAACCTTTGAACCAGGAACCGATCCTGATATTGCTCAGGTGCAGGTACAAAATCAGTTAAAAACTGTTGAGGCTCATTTACCTGATGCAGTAAGACAACAGGGTGTCATGGTTAAAAAAACATCCGACTCTTTTTTAATGATTGCATCAATTACCTCCAGCAATCCAAAAGTCAGCCGGGCAGACCTTTCAGACTACTTATTAAATAATATTTATGAACCACTAGGCCGGGTCAACGGTGTTGGAGAGCTACAAGTATTCGGTAGCCAATATGCCATGCGTATCTGGCTTGATCCTAATAAATTGGCACAGCTTAACTTATCTGTTGCTGATATTAAAAAAGCTATTAAATCCCAAAATTCTCAAGTATCCTTTGGTCAGCTCGGTGGAGCACCAGCCACATCAGCTCAAGACTTCAGTGCAACGATTGTTGGTCGCGGTCGTTTGAATACCAGCGAGCAATTTGAGAACATTGTAGTTTTGGCAAAAACTGATGGTAAAAATGTAAAATTGAAAGATATTGCAAGAGTAGAATTAAATAGCGAATCTTTTGACACATCTTCATTATTAAACGGCCAAGCTACGGCAGCAGTAGGTATAAAACTGGCATCTGGTGCGAACGAGATGCTTACATCAAAGCTGGTACGTGAAAAACTGGATGAATTGTCTCAACAATTCCCAATGGATTATAAATTGGAGTATCCTAACGACACGACGCCATTTGTAAAGTTATCAATTGAAGAGGTTGTAGAAACACTATTTGAAGCTGTCATCCTTGTGTTTTTTATCATGTATCTGTTTTTGCAAAATTTTCGTGCAACCTTGATTCCAACCCTCACAGTTCCAGTAGTACTATTAGGTACATTCGGGATTATGTCGGTTATGGGGTTCAGTATTAACACCCTTAGCATGTTTGGATTAGTACTGGCTATCGGTTTGCTGGTCGATGATGCAATTGTCGTCGTAGAAAATGTCGAGCGTTTAATGACGGAGGAGTCACTTTCTCCTATTGAGGCGACTCGCAAATCCATGGATCAAATCACAGGTGCACTAGTTGGTATCTCACTAGTATTAAGCGCTGTCTTTATTCCTATGGCTTTCTTTGGTGGTTCAACTGGTGTTATATATCGTCAATTTTCACTTACTATCGTTGCAGCCATGGGGCTATCTGTAATTACATCTATGGTTTTTACGCCAGCCCTCTGTGCAACCTTATTAAAAACGACACATAACAGCTCGACAAGAAATAAATTTTTTGAGACTTTCAACATATATTTTGAGAGAATGACAATCAACTACGAAACTGGCCTGGTACAAATACTTAAAAGAGGAGGAACGTTTACTCTCATCTATGTTTTACTGCTATGCGTAATGCTTGGTTTATTTAAGGTACTACCATCATCGTTCTTGCCTACGGAAGACCAGGGTTCATTTTTTGTATCGATTCAGCTTCCTGATGGAGCCAATCTAAAACAGACTCAGGCTACCTTGGAAAAAGTAAACCATTACTTTTCCAGCGAAGAAAAAAATAATGTACAGATGATGCTGGCTGTACATGGATTTAACTTCTCTGGTCGCGGGCAGAATATGGGAATGGCATTTATAAAACTACAACCATGGGACCTTCGTAAAAATGAAGACGATCAGGTTGACAGCATAATAAAACGAGCCAACAAATATTTCTCCTCAATAAAGGAAGCCAATGTAATGGCTTTCAATCAACCAGCTATTCGTGGCTTGGGAACATCTTCTGGTTTTGACTTCTTTTTGCAAGATCGTGCAAATCTGGGGCACAATGAACTAATGAATCTAGAAAAAACATTTCTGGATAATGCCAACAAGGATCCTCGACTAGCAAATGTAAGAGCTAATGGGATGAAAGATAGCCCTCAGTTTATTATCGATATTGATTATGAAAAAGCAATCGCACAAGGTGTCAGTATTGATGATATTAATGAAACTCTATCAACAGGTTGGGGTAGTAGTTATATCGATGATTTCATTGACCGTGGCCGCCAAAAACAAGTAATTATGCAAGCGGAGCCAAATTATCGAATGACTCCCGATGATCTTAACCTATGGTATATTCGTAACAGTAAAGGAGATATGGTGCCTTTCTCTTCCTTTGCGTCCACCCGTTGGAAGGTGGCATCGCCGAGGTTAGAACGTTATGATGGCTACTCTGCAGTCGAAATCGTTGGTGAGGCAGCCCCTGGCTATAGTACCGGTGACGCCATGAAGGCCGTTGAAGAAATAGCCGAAAAATTGCCCAATGGTATTACCGTCTCTTGGACAGGATTGTCCCTGGAAGAGCAAAAGTCGGGATCACAAGCACCGTATCTTTATGCTATTTCCATACTCTTTGTTTTTCTGTGCCTTGCAGCACTTTATGAAAGTTGGACAATTCCTACTTCTGTTATATTAGTAGTACCATTAGGCGTGATTGGTGCATTAGTTGCAACATATATGCGCGGGCTTGAAAATGATGTCTATTTTCAAGTTGGTCTATTAACGACAATTGGCCTGTCAGCTAAGAACGCAATCTTAATAGTTGAGTTTGCAAAAGACCTTTATGCACAAGGTGCTAATTTACAATCAGCAGTTATTGAAGCTGCTCGACAGCGTCTACGGCCAATTCTCATGACATCTTTGGCTTTCTTGCTGGGTGTTTTGCCATTAGCAATCAGTTCAGGTGCTGGAGCCAACAGTCGCCATGCTATTGGTACAGGTGTCATCGGTGGCATGATCACAGCAACTATTCTAGCTATTTTTTTCGTGCCTCTGTTCTTTGATATAGTAATGAAAAAGTTTCCACCAAAAATGTCGGAACAACTATCGGTCATACCAGAAAGTGGGAACTAGAAGAATATCGATGCTGGTTACGCCGAGTACGTATCTACCGCTGTATGATTCGGCTTAAGCTCGGATTGAAAACTGAACCAGCTCGATTCAGTTGGTGGCTATGCCACCAACTATCTGAGCAATAACAGCGATAACACTGTTGCTGCTGTTGCTCTGCACTACAGCTTCCAAGTGATTGGAAGTCAGTTATACCCTGTAATATCTATGTCTACTATTTTATTTTCTTCCGGCCGCTCTGCGGCCGTTTTTTTATTGCGCGTTTTCATGGTCTTGCATATAACTATCGAGCGGATAGCTGTAATTTCAGCCCGTTTGACAGGCAAGGATGCGCAAAGAGGGGATCAAGGATGACAGAGTTACTCGGAAAACGGTGGAGGCCACTATGGTCAGTGTTACTGTTGCTGGTGAGCATTGGCTGGAGCGGGAATAGCGCCGCCAGTAGTGAGCGCCATCTCTACCAGCAGCTTGGGCTTGCCGGTAAACTCGACAGACAAACCTTTCAAAAAGCCCTTGTCAGCTATCAAAGCGTACGCAGCAAGCAAAAAACCATCCTGACCATCATTGATTACAGCAAGCCTTCGACTCAACGCAGGCTGTTCGTCATCGACATGAAACGCCACAAACTGCTTTATCACACCTGGGTCAGTCATGGCCGAAACTCCGGCGAACTGGCCGCGGAACGCTTCTCCAATCAGCTCAACTCCCGGCAAAGCTCTCTCGGAGTATACCGCACAGCAGAGACCTATCTAGGCAAACATGGCTATTCACTTCGACTTGATGGCTTGTCACCAGGCAAAAATTGCAATGCCCGCAAACGCGCAATCGTAGTACACGGCGCCGCCTATGCCA
The DNA here is from genome assembly GCF_049170575.1 of Aeromonas sp. 604282. NCBI lineage: Bacteria > Pseudomonadati > Pseudomonadota > Gammaproteobacteria > Aeromonadales > Aeromonadaceae > Aeromonas > Aeromonas sp. 604282. The sequence continues at coordinate 268,927 of NZ_JAAKMV010000004.1, forward strand.
GCCCAAACCATCTGCGTAAACATGACAGACTGGGCCGCAGCTGGGGCTGCCCAGCCCTGCCAAAGGAGCAGGCCAGGGCCATCATAGATACCATAAAAGGGGGAAGTGTCATCTACGCTCACGGCTAGCAGTAACACAATAAAAAACAAGGCCAGCAAGAGCTGGCCTTGTTTTTTATTGTGTTGCTATACAGTGAATCATTGGCGCACCACCAGTACCGGACACGGAGCATGACGCACCACGGACTCGGCAACGCTGCCTACCAGCAGATGACTGATACCGGAACGACCGTGGCTGCCCATGACGATAAGTTCAACCTCGTCTTCCTTGGCCTGAATAATGATTTCATCCGCCGCTCGGCCAAAACGAATGTCAAACGTAGCCGGGATAGGGAGGGTTGCAATCAGTTCCTTGAGTTGGGTTCTGGCCTGACGCTCCATTTCGTGAGTGATCTCAACAGCGGTCATATGAAGAATTTTGTAACTGTCAAAGCCGTGTAGTTGGTCAACGACATGGATCAGCTTGAGCTGGGCCTGATGGCTCTGCGCCATGAATACGGCATAGTCGAGTACAGTCCGGGACATTTGGGAAAAATCGACAGGACAAAGCAGAGTTTTGATCGATGGCATAACGCAGTCTCCTCTACTGATTGGGGTGCTATTGAATCTTGAGACCATCATAACCATCAGATTGAAAATAACCCTCGACCCTGTCGCAAAATGAACATCATGGATTTTTTCTGTACGCCGTCACCATCAATGCCATGGTATAAAGTAGGTCATGAGTGTTTTTCCTCTACCCCAGTGAGGCCAGCTCTGACCATGCTACGCATCTGTCTGTTGCTCTGTTGTCTGTGTACTGCGGTTAATTGCCGGGCAGAGTCTATTGACGTTTATTGCGATGATTGGCCCGGTTTTTGTCAAAAGGATGGCAAAGGCCTTTATCTTGATCTGGTGCGAGCCATCTACCAGCCTCACGGTTACCAGGTCATCCCCCATATTGTGCCCTATAAACGTGCCCTCGCGATTATTGCTAAAAAAGGAGGAGATATCGCCATGGGGGTATATCGCGATGAAGTCTCCGGCGTACAACAGCCTCGCTATGCGGCATCAGCCGATGACCTGACCGTATTCATGCTCAAAAAATGGCAGCCCCAGTGGCAGGGAGAGCAAAGTCTGGAAGGGCAAACCGTGATATGGCGACGAGGCTGGACATTCGACAAATACATTACGGTCAACATGCTGTGGCATGAAATTGATAGCGATGAGCTGGCTCTGCAACTGCTCGGTAAAGAGCGTTATCGTTATTACCTGACTGCCGGCGTGCTCTATGTGGATGAGGCTATCCCTCCCGAGCTGCATCGTGTCTTCCTGCGCTGGATCCCGACCTATCCCATCTTTGCCAATACCCAGCAAGGCAACCGGATGTTGCAGCTCTGGGATAAGGAGATGGTTCAGTTGATCCGCAGCGGGGCTTTGGCAGAGATCTATAAGCACTATCAGCTCTATGACTACTATCAGGGTTTTATCAAAGAGCTGGAGCAGAAAGTGGCGACCAGCCCTGCAACTGAGTGATAGCGTTGCGCTAATTACTCTCCCCTCATTCCCTTGGCCAACCGATCATAGAGGATCACATTGACCGAGGCAGCCAGATTCATGCAACCCCGGGTCGGCACATAAACCACATCTTTCACCGCCCCGTAGAGTGCGGGATCGAGTGTGCCATCCTCCGGTCCGAAGATATAGAAGGCACGCTCCGGATGAACGTAGTCCGGGAGCGGCGTGGCTCCGTCGATCAGATCGACCACCACGGGCACACAACCTTGCGGGATAAACGCCATCAGGTCATCCACCCCGAGCAGCGGGATCTTCTCCACCATCTGCTTGGTATCAGTGGCAAAGCGGCGTGCCAGCTCAAATCGGTTGCCGGTGTAGTAGACCTCATCCACTCCGTAGCAACCCGCAGCCCGCATCACCGAGCCGACATTTTCCGGGGACTTGGGATTGACCAGCCCCACACAGCAGAATGCACTCTTTTCCATTATCTCTCCTCATCTTGCTGCGGCCATTATAAGCCGCAATGGAACGTCAACCCGGTGAAAAATACTTCGGCCGGCTTACCCGTTCACCAACCAACCCACATGACGTTTTTTTGTGCGCGAACCGACAAATTTTGTATAACCCGATAGCTAGAAAACGTTTATCAGCAATAATAGACAAACGTTTTTAAATGGATATTTGTCTATGACCGAGCGTGAACAAGAGATCCTCGCCCTGTTGCGTCAGGATCCCATGATTGCCCAGCAGGATCTGGCCGACAACCTCGGCATTAGCCGCTCTGCGCTGGCCAGCCATATCTCCAGCCTGATCCGGCAGGGATATGTGCAGGGCAGAGGCTATGTACTGCGAGAGGGGCCCTATGTAGTCGTGATCGGCGGTGCCAATATGGATATATGCGGTACCAGCCACGACAACCTGCTGCTCGGTGACTCCAACCCGGGCAAAGTGCGCACTTCAGCCGGTGGTGTCGGCCGCAATATCGCCGAGAATCTGGCGCGATTAGGGAGCGATACCCGGTTGCTGACTGCCGTCGGCAACGACCAGTATGGTCACCATCTGCTAGAGGTGAGTCAACGAGCCGGCGTCGATGTACGCCAGACCCTGGTGCTCGATGGTCACGCGACCTCCTGCTACCTCAGCATTCACGATGGGAGCGGTGAAATGAGCTGCGCCATTAACGACATGGCTATCATAGAGCAGCTCACCCCTGCCCGCCTGACCCCCCTTGGCGGCTTTCTCGGGGGTGCCAAGCTCTGGGTGCTCGACACCAATCTGGCCATCCACACCCTCGACTGGCTGTTCGAACGACAGGGGGATCACGCCATCTTTGTCGATACCGTCTCGGTGGCCAAGGTGGAGAAGATCCGCCCCTGGCTCGGCAAGATCCACACCCTCAAACCCAATCGCAGCGAAGCCGAACAGTTGTGTGGCATGACCATCGCCGGGCCAGACTCTTGGCCCATGGTAGCCGCCTGGTTCCACCGCGCCGGAGTCAAGCGATTGTTCCTCAGTCTGGGTGAGCAGGGGATCTTCTATAGCGACGGCGAGCAGCAGGGCCACCTGCCGATACTGGGCAGCCCGGTGCTCAACGTCACCGGTGGCGGGGATGCCTTTATGGCCGGCCTCGCCCACGCCTGGCTGCAAGATCTCGATATCACACAGACCACCCGTTTTGCCCTGGGCTGTGCCGCCCTCACCGTCAATTGTTCCGATACCGTTTTTTCCGGTCTCTGCAAAACCGCCGTTGACCGCATACTGGAGGAGTACCCATGCTGAATACTTACCTCGATATTCAACCGGAAGTTGCTGCCGCGCTGGCCGCTGGCAAACCAGTCGTTGCCCTCGAATCCACCATTATCTCCCACGGCATGCCCTATCCGCAGAACGTGGAGACGGCCCGTCAGGTAGAGCAAGTGGTACGCGATAACGGCGCTATTCCAGCCACTATCGCCATCCTCGACGGCCGCCTCAAGGTGGGTCTCGATGCGGGGGCGCTGGAAGCGCTGGGCCGGGCAGGCCACGACGTAACCAAGTGCAGCCGCCGGGATATTCCGTTCGTGCTGGCACGCAAGGGAATGGGCGCTACTACCGTCGCATCCACCATGATCATCGCCGCCATGGCGGGGATCCGGGTCTTTGCCACCGGCGGTATTGGCGGGGTACATCGCGGTGCGCAGGAGACCTTCGATATCTCAGCCGACCTGCAGGAGCTGGCACAAACGCCGGTGGCTGTGGTCTGCGCCGGTGCCAAGTCGATCCTCGATATCGGCCTGACGCTGGAGTATCTGGAGACCCAGGGCGTGCCGGTGATCGGCTATCAAACGGGCGAGCTGCCCGCCTTCTACACCCGCGAGAGCGGCTTCAAGGTTGACTATCGCCTCGATACCCCGGCAGCCATCGCCGAGGCGCTGCGCCTCAAGTGGGAGCTGGGACTGGCGGGCGGCGCCGTAGTGGCCAACCCCATCCCGACCGCACACGCCATGCCGAAAGCCGATATCGACGCGGCCATCGCCCGAGCGCTCCATGAAGCGGACGAGCAGGGGATCAAGGGCAAGGCGTCAACCCCCTTCCTGCTGGCCCGCGTCTGCGAACTGACCGGCGGCAACTCGCTGGCAGCCAACATCCAGCTGGTACTGAACAACGCGGCCCTCGGCGCCCGCATCGCTGCTAGCCTGTAATCGCACACCGATACCTCGCCATGTAAAAGAGGGCCTGACGGCCCTCTTGTTGTTTTTGCTATCTACTGTGCTATTGCAACGCTGTGTTATTGCAGGACCACGCGCCCATTGAGCGGTTGAACCGGCCGGTTGTTGGGGTGGTGCATCACCGCCTTGAAGGCGTCGGTCTGGGCCTGACTAACCTCAACCGGCTGCTTCATCACCAGCCAGCGCACTCCTTCCGAGCAGGGAGGCGTCGTAAGGGAGCCGCTGAAGCGATAGTAGTCACGATTCTCGGGCAGTAGTTGCTCAGCAGAGAGCGGTGCCTTGAGGGTGTGGATCTCCCCCACCTTGGCCGGTAGTTCACCCCAGGCTGACGCCAGTGCCGGATTGGCCTTACCAGCCTCGAACATCACCGCCACCACGGCGATCTCTCCCTTGTCACTGACGTGTACCAAATGCCCTTCCAGCGGATAGGATTTGCCCTCGATGAGGTTCTCACTCGGGGCGTGGAAGTGGAACTGCTTTAGTTCAAACGTGGTGCCATCGAGTTGCAAGGTGCTGCCCGGGGCATAACCGACCTGCACGGTATGACCGTTGTTGACCACTGTGTTGCCACCCGCCTGATAGTGGAGTACCAGCGGGGCCAGTTTGGCCTCGACCAATCCGCTCAGGTCAACCGGCGACTGATTGCTGCCCGCACACTGACCAAACTCAGGGGTCAGCTTGGCCCAGTGGGCAGGCCCCGCCTCACCGCTATATTCCCAATGGGGGGCGGCAGCAAACACGACAGGGCACAGCAACAGGGAGCAGGCCAACAGAGACTTTCTCATCATACATCCTTATCTTGATTGAAAAGCACAACCATCCCATCCCCCTGATAGTGGGGCATGCAGAGATGGCATATCTGATACGCGGGATACAGAGCGGTAGAGCGACTTTCTAATGGTAACGAGCAAGGGCTGGTCAATCGATTTGACTGCCGCTCAATTCAGAGTCGTTTGGCAAGTATATGGTGAGGGATCGGCAGATACAGTGAAAGAGGGGGAAATTAATCAGCCAGCAATCCACTCATCGTCTGGCGGATACGAGTCAAGGTTCAGGGAGTCACGCTTTCATAACAACCATCCATCACAACCATCGCGGGAGTCCGGGCTCCCGCGATGGTTGCCGATAACGGCAATTAACGGTCGCGATTCAACGCGATCAGGCGATCAAGAATCGCCTCACCATCGGCACGCAAACCGTTGTGCTCATACTCATTGGTGATCCAGGCGCGACTGTTGCCAAGACCACGCAGAGTTTCGCGACTGTAGTCAAACTCCACATACATATCCTCGGCATAAACGGCGCATGCTACCGGCACCTTGTTGCGGGCCAGTTGGGCCGGATTATAGAGCGCCCCCCAGTCCGCCTTGTTGGCCAGCAGATGAGCCGCCTCTTTCAGGGGCTGCAACTCGCGGAACTGCTCGAACATCCAGGGGTAAACCATCTCTCCGGTGAAGGTGAAATCCTTGCCGGGCACCCAGTTCACCGCAGGAAACTCCCCTCTGACCCGGTCCGCCGCCCAGCGAGTCGCCTCCCCCTCGGCGTAGATAGCCTCGTGCAGGATGGCAAACAGCGGGTTGGTATTGAATGGCTGCATGCTCTGCACCTGATAGAGAAAGGCCGGGCTCAGCTTGTCGCCGATAAAGGCCTCTTCCAGCAGGTAATAAAGCTCCTCAAAGGCACCAGTAGCACCGAGATCCAGCCCTTGCTGCTGGAACTGCTCCACCGTCAGGCGCTGACCGTTGGGCAGCCGCACATCATGCTGGTGCAGATGGTTGGCCAACCGGTTGGCAATCCCCTGAACGTGGGGGAAACGGGCGAAGAAGGCACGGTTCTTGTCAGCCACCCTCTGGTAGGTGGCGCGGTAAACCTCCTCGGCGCTGCGGCCAATCGGCGCGATGCCGCCGGTGATATAGACCTCCCGCAGGCTATCGGGGAAGAGCGAGAGATAGGTCAGGCAGCAAAAACCGCCAAAACTTTGCCCCAGCAGGCTCCAGCGATGCTTGGGGCTGAGCTCCTGCCGGATGAACTCGGCATCTTGCACTATGCTGTCGGCGCGAAAATGGCCGAGATACTCCGCCTGCTCGGTCGGTGTCATTTTGGCCAGAATATGCCCATGGATGGGGCTCGACATCCCGGTGCCACGCTGATCCAGCAGCAGCACTCTGAACTCCTGCAACGCCCGCTTGAGCCAACCACTGTTAGCCGTCGGGCGCGGCGCCCCGAATCCCGGCCCCCCTTGCAAAAACAGCAGCCAGGGCAACTTCTCATCGAGCTTGTCTTTACGGCAGAGGGTACGGGCAAACAGGGTAATGCTATCACCATCCGGCTCATCATGATCGAGGGGAACGTTAAAAAAGTGCGGCTCGCAGTGGATGCCGTCCAGTACATAGCTCAAGGGGCTGTTCATCTGGGATCTCTCCGTCAGGATGGGAACATCATTGATCTCATCATATCCCCGCCCTGCACCAGGGTCACTCCGGTTTTCCAAAATGTTTACAATGGCTTAAAGGTCGAAACATCTCCAGAGAATACACGGTTCAACTGTGCTGAATTAATTGTTTTGCGAGGGAGATTGACGCCATCGCGCCATTCAACAAAGATGGCGAGCCTGCACAGGAGTGCGACAAAATGGATAAGGAAACGTGATGAAACCGAAGTGGATCAGGGCCAGAAAAAGAGAAAAGAAGCCCTGCCCTGGCAACATGCTGCAGACCGGAATGCTGTTGTTCAGTGCCACCTGTGGTGCGACGCTCTTTTTGGCGGCATGCAACAGCAACTAGAAATGAAAAAGCCCGCTCGATTGAGCGGGCTTTTCGAATTTGGCTCCTCCTACTGGACTTGAACCAGTGACATACGGATTAACAGTCCGCCGTTCTACCGACTGAACTAAGGAGGAATTGTGGTGCCCAGAGACGGAATCGAACCGCCGACACGGGGATTTTCAATCCCCTGCTCTACCGACTGAGCTATCTGGGCAACGGCGCGCATTAAACCCTTTCCTGCGCAGAGTGTCAACCATGATGGCACGATAAAAAGCGCGTTCGCTCAACAACTGAACGCCATGGCCATATATCACCCATTTCAGTCCCTTTTCCCACACTTGCTGGCCCCTGCATGCCTACAGGCAGCGTCAATATGATAGAAATTAGAGGGTCAGCAGGTCAGCCACATTGAGCCGAATCCACTCTGCGAGTATGCTTTGCCGCAATGATACCGCCTGGAGGCAACATGAGTCTGAATATGCAAGAGTGGCGTGATGAGACCACCGAGATCGTCAACGAACTGCTGGCCGATGGCAGCAATCCCGATGCGGATTACGACATCGAGCACCACTTCGCCTGCCAGGATTTCGACCGTTTGGAAAAAGCAGCGGTTGACCTGTTCAAGGCCGGATTTGAAGTGACCGATGCCGAAGAGATGGAGCTGGATGACGGCGCCACCATCTTCTGCTTCGATGCCACCATCGAGTGCAAACTGGATGTCGAAGCCATCGTTGCCGATATCGAAAAGATGCTGCCCATCCTGGAAAAATACGGGGTGGACTACGATGGCTGGGGCACCTACTTTCAGGATTGATCCCTGCCACAAACAGAGAGGCCACCTGTGGGTGGCCTCTCTGTTATTGCAGACTGTCACAAATAACTGGCGGCAAACTGGTCGGGCGGCAACGGGGGGCTGAACAGATAGCCCTGTAGCCGATCACAACCCGCCTGGGTCAGCCACAACTGCTGCTCGACGGTTTCCACCCCTTCTGCAGTAATGCGGATCCCCAGCTCATGGCCAAGTCCGATGACCGATCGCACGATGGCGGTGGTGGCACTGTTGCTGACCAACCCCTGGGTGAAGCTGCGATCCAGCTTGAGCGTGGCGACCTTGAGCCTTGGCAGATAGGCCAGCGAGCAATACCCGGTACCGAAATCATCGATGGCCAGTTGAAAACCGGCGGCGATCAGGTTATCTAGGTTGGTCTCAATCTCATCGGCATTCTCCATCAAGACTCCTTCAGTGATCTCCAGCTCCAGCTGGCCTGCATTCAGACCATGACGGGCAATGCAGCCCTGCACCAGCTTGCAGAGCGCCGGATCACGAAACTGCAACGGCGAAAGGTTGATGGAGAGCACCATATCCGACCGAGCGGTTTGCCACTGGGCCAACTGAGCACACCCCAACTCCAGCATCAGCTGACCAAGTTGGCCGATGATCCCCATCTCTTCCGCCAGTGGAATGAACTCTTCCGGCGAGATCATGCCAAGTTCAGGATGCGGCCAGCGGCAAAGTAATTCTGCGCCACAAAGCTGATGGGTTGTGCTGCTGATAATGGGTTGATAGACGGCAATCAGCTGGGATGACTTGATGGCGAGCGGCAACTGGGCGGCGATCAGCTGGCGCCGCTTAAGTCTCGCCTGCAGATAAGGATCAAACAGGGTGCAGTACTGCTGCTGCCGCTTGCCCTGCGCCAACGCTGCTTCGGCGTGGCTAAGCAACCGCTCGGCATCGTTTGCCCGCCCCTGAGCCAACCCCAGAAACACCGGGATCTGGATACGATGCTCTTCCACCTGATAGAACTCCATCAACTGCTGCTGCAGATGCTGGTTCCACTCCAGCAAAGGCTCGTTGAACTCGGGAAGTAGCAGACAAAAGTCATCGGCAGCCACACGGCAAAGCAGGGTTCGCGGCGGAACCAACTGCTGTAGTCGCTTGGCCACCTGGCTCAGCAGGCGATCGGCAATCCGGATCCCGAAACGATCGTTAACCTCACGAAAGTGGTGCAGATCGACCAGCACCAGCGTGGCGCTGCGGCCCCCCAAATGGCGGCTGGTCTGCAAGAAACGGGAGAGTTTGAGCAGCCCGGTGAGGCTGTCGTAGTGCTGCTCCTGCTGCAACTGCGCCTGGGTGGTCCGCAAGCCGGTGATATCGCGTCCCAGCGTCAGGATCCCGAGGGAGTGACCATCACCATCGGGGACATCGACCCGGGTGATCTCCATGTGCCGCCCCTGCCCGCTGGCATCCAGCAGGCAACATTCGCCGCGGCCCATCCCTTGGGGGGCCGCCAACCGATATGGTATCTGCTGACCCAGCACCTCATCCGCCCCCTGACCAATAAAGTCGAGAAATGCCTGGTTACACTCCAGCAACACCCCGTTGTGATCATCGAAACGGATCAGGTCAGGGATGGCATCGAGCAGAAAACGCTGCAACAACTGCTGTTTTTTGACCGTCTGTTCCAGGTGCTTGCGCTGGGCAATCTCGTTGACCATTCCGAATACGGCATATGGCTCACCCTGAGCCGTGTAAAGCGGGATCTTGTGCACCTCCATCCAGCAGGTCTCACCGCCCCGGTTGCAGTGCAACTGTTGATGAAGCAAGGGACCCCCCCCCGTCAGCAACTGCGCATCCTCAATGCGAAATACATCACCCCATGGCATCTCTGCATCACTCTTGCCGACCACCTCGGCGGGTGAACCCAGCCTGGCCTCAATGGCAAATTCACGATTGGCAAACAGGTAGCGACCATGCCTATCACGACAAAAGATACTCATTGGCAACTGGTCGATGATCTGCTGCAGCAGATCCGGGGTAAGCATGTTGGTCACAGAGGCGCTTATGGAGGAATTTCGAGCAAATCTATGATAGCAAACCAATTTTGTAAAGCACCCCCGGTAACCCCTTCTTTCACACCGATGCAGCACGCATGCTGACAGAGGTTGTCGCTCAGGTGATAATAGGCACCGGTTGGCCAATGGCCTGATAAATGGACGAGAGAAGCAAGATGAAAAAGATGATGGGGTGCGCATTGGCGCTGTTGCTGGCGGGTTGTGCTGGTGACAATAACGGTGGTGAGGAGTATCGCTACAATCCGCCGGTCGCCAAAGCGACCAACAATACCCAGGAGATGGCGATCCCGGTGGATCTGGTATGGGCTCGCGCCGAGAAATGGTTCACCGATCACGGCCTCACCATCGAAAACAGTCAGCGCGGTGCCGGCCTGATGACCGCCAATGTCAACCAATCAGCCGACGGACTGGAGTGGCTGGACTGCGGTACCATTGGTTCAAAAGTAGCACTGGGCAACCCAAACCTGCAGATCAACCTGATCATCACCCAGAGCGGCAACAGCAGCGTGGCCACTGTCAACGTCAAGGGCAACACCGAGCTGTTCTTTGTTGAATCCTCAGGCGAGCGCGTACCAGCCCCGTCCATCAAGCCGGTCTGTGTCTCCCGCGGCTCTCTGGAGCAGAGCCTGTTCGCCACCCTCGGCAACTGATTTCACTTACCTGCAAAGATAAAAAAAGCGGCAGATTACTCTGCCGCTTTTTTATTGCCCCGAGTTGGGCTTACTTGTCGATATCGAGCATGTTGTTAGTCAACATGTAATCGATCACCTGGTTGGCAGTGGTACCGGCCCCCCCCGTCAGACTATCGAAGGTATGGTTCATCAGTACAATCTCCTGAGTCACCGGCGCAGTACTGCTCTCCTTGACCTGTAGATGTACCCCCTCATTGTCCTGGAACACCGACAGCAGGCTCTTCAGATCGTTCTGGTTACGAGAACCATCGTGATCCAGCAGGTCGCTCAGATCCAGCTTGTCACCTTCCGCCTTGGAGAAGTCGACCACGTAATCCTTGGCAACGCTGCCTGCGGCTGTGTCGCCCTGCAGCCAGGTGAAGGTATCGGCACCGCCATCCCCCTTGAGGATGTCATTGCCAAGCCCGCCGACCAGGATGTCATTGCCCAGACCGCCGATCAGGTTATCGTCGCCGATTCCACCAAACAGGGTATCGTTGCCACTGCCACCGTACAGGGTATCGTTGCCGCTCTCGCCATACAGGGTGTCGTTGCCGGCACCACCGAACAGGATGTCGTTGCCGGCACCACCGAACAGGAAGTCATCGCCACCCTGACCGAACAGGATGTCGTTGCCATCCCCACCAATTAGCACGTCCGCCTTGTCATTGCTGGAGGACTGATCGAACTCGCTGGCATGGTCCGTGATGTAGTCATGGACCTGGGCATCGGTCACCGAGCCTGCGCCCAGCTTGCCGGCCACATACTGCTTGATGGCCGCGTAGCCTTCACCATTGATACCGGCGAAGTGGATGGCATCCCCGAACAGGATATCGTCGCCAGCACCGCCGTCGATCCGGTCACTGCCCGGCAGGTTGTTCACCGACGTGCCCAGAATAGCGTTGGCCAAATCGCTGGCGTTGACGCCGGTCATGATGACGCCGTCAGAGTCGTAGGACTTGAGATCGTTGTAGGAGATGTTGGCCCCCAGTCCGATCGCTTCTACCGTAACCCCCATCCCTGTAAGCAGCCCAAAACCTGCTACCGAGTTATTGATAGTTGAGCTGGAGGTAGTGCCGCCATCACCATCCAGTGTTGAGTAGGTATATCCCCCTCTACCATCCGGACGCATAAAACCAATCGGGTTGCTGTATCTACCATCGGCATACACTCGGCCAGCGCTATCGATGATGGTGTAGCCATTGGAGCTATATACCCGACCCGGAATATAGGTGCCACCAAGCAGACTGTTGAGATAGACGTCATAGTTGCTACCTGAGAAATTCAATACCCTCGGGTTGGAACCTTCGTTACCGAGGTAATAAGTCGGCTGCCCATCGGTAATGAAATAGGTCAGATTCTTGGCATTACTGTTACTTTGAGCCGTAGAACTACTGAACCAGTTGGCAACCGTCTTGAACACATCTTCATAGTTGGTACCCCCTCCGCTACTCATGGAATCGATTACAGCCTGCAGCTGATTCAAGGCATTGCTGTCTTTCAGGTTCACACTAATACTGGCATTCGACAGAGCATCAAAGTCAACCAGCATGATGTTGACTGTACCAGCCCCTTCGCTACCTGCGCTCGCCTTGAGGCTGGCGAAGATCTGTGCCAGCTGGCTCTTGATGGTGTTCATGGCGCTGGTGCCGATACTGCCCGAGCTGTCGATCATAAAGGCGATGTTGTAGTTCTGGCCCGGCAGCACCACGCTGCCATCCAGATCCCCGACCACGATATTGTGTTCGCTGCCATAGGTGCGGTTCTGATCGCCCGGCTCCCCTTCGGTAGAAAGGAAGTAGCTCATGCGGATCGAGTCCTGATCCGATGCGCTGCTGGTCTGATCGGTCGCCACTTCCTTGGCGATGGCTTCAACCTTGAGGTCGAACTGGCCGGCACTGCTGCCCGGCACCCGCAGGGTCAGACCGGTCAGTTTGATGTCCAGTGCACTCTGGTTCCACAGACCGCTCAGCGTCAGCGTGCCATTGGCCCCCACGGTACCGAGCGCGGTGGAGCCCTGATAGAGGGTCGACCCCGTCGGCATGCCGGTCAGCACCAGGCTGTCGAACTGCTCGCTACCATCCCGGTCGGTCAGGGAAGCAGTGATCTCGAGCGGGTAATCCACCACGCTCGGCTGTACCGCCGTCAGGGTGCCGTCGGTCTGGTTGAACTGGTAGATACCGTCATCAAACTGCACCAGCTCGATGTCGTAGAGCGACTTGCTGATGGTGACGCCGTTCTCCTTCACCAGGAAGTTGAAGCCGCCATCACTTCTGCGCTCGATGACATAGTTGGCACGCGAGCCCATCAGTACGGCCAGATCGGTACCGGCACCGCCAAACAGGGTATCGCCACCCAGCCCGGCCACCAGGATATCGTTGCCGGTACCGCCGTCGAGGGTGTCACCTGAGGTGGAGTTACCACCGACCAGCACGTCATTGCCAGCACCGCCGACGAAGTAATCGCCGCCACCCTTAACGCTGACGATGTAGTCATTGCCGTTGCCACCCACCACTTGATCCTGACTGGTGGTGCTGTCGGTCAGACTATTGGTGATGCCAAAGTTGCCCTTGTTGAAGTTGCCGCTCTGGAACGCCCCGGTGGAGATGCCGGACGACGGGTACTGGGTATAAAGCGGGACGCCGTTGCCCGTCAGGCTGATGTCGACCACCGGCTTGTCCGCGAGCGCCGTGATATCGATCACCAGCTTGCCTGAGTTACTCAGGTTGGCACCATCGCTGATCTGGTAACCCAGATTGGCGTAGTCCCCTTGCTGGTTGCCCGTCGTCGTACCGCCACCATTGAGGGCATTGCTGCTGGATTCATTGAGGCTAGGCACAAAGCGCAGATGGCCGCTGTCGATATCGGCGTAGGAGACAAGATCCCCCACCTTCACCGCAATCCACTGGCCAGCAGCGTTCAGGTATTCCAGCTTGCCGCTCAGCGGCAGGGTGTTGATCTGCACGCTCAGGTCAGAAGCGGCCTGATCATCGCTGGCACCAAACTGGGCCCACTTCAGCACCAGTGGCGTGTCCTCCTTGCCGGCACTGTAGCCACCCGTGGTCACCGGCGCCCGATCGTTGTCCACTATGGTGCCGGTCCCGCTCTGCCCACCGATGGTCACCGAGAGGGTCTCGTTCGTTTCGATCAAGCGATCGTTCACCGTCGGGATGGTCACAGTGAAGTCCGACACGCCGGCTGGTACTGTGATCTTGCCGGTAGTGCTGTTATAGGTCACACCATTGCTGAACTGGGCATTGCCCCAATCCTGGTTGGAAGCGGGGTTGTTGCCCGAACCACGAATGGCGAAATCGTATTCAGTCGCTTCCTGGGTCGCATCTGACAGGGTGACTTTGTGCAGCAGATTGCCCCCTTCGGTTACGCTCTCGCTGGAAACTCCCTGAACCAGCGGCGTGAAGAGAGGCTTGGTTGCAAAGGAGCCAATGCTGGCGTCGCCGTCACCATCCACCACCCGGATCTGGAAGTCGATGTCACCATCACCCAGAGGTTTGGACATACGCTGATACTGGAAGAACTCCCACTTGCCTGTGGCCGGCGTAAACTCCAGCTTGAAGACGAGGTTGCCGTCCGCATCCTTCCCGACCAGGGTATTGGCGCCGCTGGCGGTGATGGCGATGGCAGAACCGGAAGCCGTTCGCAGACCATTTTCGAAGGTTGCCGGGTCCATTACCAGCCCGATGGAGCCCTTGCCGTCCGCCCCCCACTGCGGGGTCACGGTGCCGGAACCATAGGCGATTGCCTGCACCGTGTTGGAACCGAGGAACTCGATGCTCTGTACGGTGAAGTCGCTGTTGTCGGAGGTATTGGTGTTGCCGTTGTTGGTCGCCTTAATCACCATGGTATCAAAGCCACCCTGCTGCACCTGGAAGTTCTGGTTGAACTCCCCACCCGATGCGTTGGAGTTGAATACCAGGGTACTGATCAGTACACCACCGCGATAGAACTCCACGACCCCGCTCTCGAGCTCGCCGCCAAACATCTTGCTGAACTTGATGTTGGCGCCGTAGGCAACCTTGCCTGCATCCAGCCTGACGATCAACTGCTCGGAGGCGGACGATCCGTCAGCAAAGTGACGGAAGTCAATCTCGTTGGCGAGGTTGTGGTAAGGCGCAGCTCCGCTGGCCACCCCCAGCCCCGAGCTGGAACCGTTGACCACCGCCGTTACCAGTGAGGAGTCTGTTGCCGACTTGAAGCCCAGGGCGCTGATAGTAAAGCCCGCCATGTTCAGAGTGCTCTGGTTGCCACTGTACTTGGTCAGGTCAAAGAGCCCGGTCAGCACGTTCGGAATATCGGTCTTCACCACGGAAACGGCATCGCTGTTGTCGGCAATTGGGGAGTCGTCCTCAACGCTGACATCCAGCTTGTCCTTGGTGACGCCGCTGCCATCGGAGACCTCCACATCCAGCTGGAACGACAACTTGTCTTCCGAGGTCGTATCCCCGTGGTCGAGGGGACCCTTGAGGGTCACGTCATAGGTCCACTCTCCCTTTCCACTGGCATTGGGTGCCGTCAGCTTGACCTCGACCACCGCCTTGTAATCGGCGCCGCCAATCACTCCTGTGTAGCCAACCAGCGTCTTGCTGCCCGCATCCCAGCTCCACTGGACCTTGGCCCCACCGGACGTCAGCCCGGCCGGTCCATTCAGGGAAATGTTGAGTGTGCTGCTGTCGATGTCGCCCACCGAGAGGGTACCCGACGCCTTGATGGCATTGGTGGTATCCGGGTTGCCGACCGTGTCGGCAATGCCGTTTGCCAACCCCTCTTCAGAGACGACAACCCCGTTGGAGATGGTCAGCGTCGGCAGATCGTTGACCGCATCCACCTTGATGGTCACGGTTGCGGGACTCGCATCCACGGCGCCGTCGTTGTCTACCGCCGCATAGTTGAAGCTGGTGTTGCCGTTCCAATTCGCATTCGGAGTGAAGGTGAGCTTGCCGGCGTCCGCCACCGCAATGCTCTGATCCACGGTCACCGCAACCCCGTTCAGATAGAGGATGCCGTTGGCAGGCAGGCTCTTGATGGTGAAACTCACCACGTTGCCATCAATGTCGCTGCCACTGAGGGTCGGAATGGCGATGCTGGCGGCATCTTCCTGACCGTTTGCCTGTTTATTCACAGTCTCCGGCGCTTCATTCAGGATCTGCGCGTTGTCGCTGCCCGGCAGTGAGACGTTGCCCGCCTTGTCGGTCTGGGTTGCCGTCACCGTCAACGACTTGCCGTTGGCCGGGGTCGCCTCCGTCCAGCTGATGGTGCCGTTCTGATAGCCGTAGCTCTTGCCATTGCTTGCCAGCAGGGTGCCATCGGCCTTGAGCGTCAATTGGACAGTACTGTTCACCCCACCATTGTTGATGGTCAGCGTCACCTTGCCGCCCGCAACCAGGTCTGTGTGATTGATCCCGGCACGTACCTGGATCTGATCATTGCCAATCTCGGCCTTGGTCAGCATTTGGTCATTATTGGTGTCATCGACGATGGTAACCACTGGAGCCGACGCTGCGGTGGTGTCACCCATGGTGGCGCTATCGCTGCCCGGCAGGGAGACGTTGCCCGCCGCGTCGACGATGGTGGCCGTCACGGTGAGCTG